>JASLAV010001189.1 GCA_030146905.1 Lentzea sp.
CACGGAGTGCCAGTCGAAGGT
Organism: Lentzea sp.; assembly: GCA_030146905.1. The sequence goes on from JASLAV010001189.1 coordinate 22, forward strand.
GCCGAAGGCGACCAGGACCATGACGGCGACCAGCGCGGCCATGGGCATGTCCGAGACGATCGGGCCGAACACGATGCACAGGATCATCAGGAACACGCCGGCCAGGAACGTCGAGAGCCGGGTGCGGGCGCCGTTCTTGACGTTGATCATCGTCTGGCCGATCATCGCGCAGCCGCCCATGCCGCCGAAGAACCCGGTGACCACGTTGGCGATGCCCTGGCCGATGGACTCGCGGGTCTTGTTCGAGCGGGTGTCGGTGAGGTCGTCGACCAACTTGGCGGTCATCAGCGATTCCATCAACCCGACCAGCGCCAGAGCCAGCGCGAACGGTGCGATCAGCTTGAGCGTGTCCAGGGTGAACGGCACGTCGGGCAGACCCGGCACCGGCAGGGACGAGGGCAGCGCGCCCTTGTCGCCCACGGTCGGGACGGCGATGCCGGCGCCGATGGTCAACGCCGTGAGCGCGATGATCGACACCAGGGGCGCGGGGACGACCTTGGTGAGCCGGGGGAAGAAGATCATGATCAGCAGGGCGGCGACGACGAGCGGGTAGACCACCCACGGCACGTCGAGGAGTTCGGGCACCTGGGCCATGAAGATCAGGATGGCCAGCGCGTTGACGAAGCCGACCATCACGCTGCGCGGGACGAACCGCATCAGCTTGGCCACGCCCAGCGCGCCGAGCGCGATCTGGAACAGTCCGCCGAGGATGACGGCCGCGACGAGGTGGCCCAGTCCGTGCTCGCGGGCGAGAGGCGCGACGACCAGGGCGATGGCGCCGGTGGCGGCGGAGATCATCGCGGGTCGTCCACCCGCGACGGAGATGACCACGGCCATCGTGAAGGAGGCGAACAGCCCGACGCTGGGGTCGACCCCTGCGATGATCGAGAACGAGATCGCCTCCGGGATCAGTGCCAGGGCGACCACCAGGCCGGCCAACACCTCGGTTCGGAGGACTTCGGGGGTCATGCGGGTGGACCGCAGGCGAGTCAGCAGTGCGGTGGGGGAGACGGGTGAGGTAGTCAAGAACAACCCTGTCGCGTTCGAGCACGGCCCGTCATCGGGAGCGTGCGGGGGAGACGTTGGACGCGACGCCGAGATGCGCTGGGTGAGCGTTCACGCGGGCGCCGCGGGGTCCGGGCGTCAGGTGGCATGCCGACCGACGAACCGGTGTGATGGGCCTCGGGCCGCAGCGACTACGGCGGGCAGGACGAGGAGCGGAGCAGCGACTCGCGCATGCGGCATCTCCTGTCCGTGAGGAACTTCCCGGGCGGGAGCTTCGTCGCTCCCCGCGAGAGTGAGCGGACTGCGCTTCCGGTCGTCATGTCGAGGTGTCGACCTCGGACTTGAACGACCAGACCTTACCCGCACGCCGGGGCGGAGTTCGAAGCGGAGCGGTTCGGATGTGGCCGACGACACCCCAAGCGGTTCGAGGACGGGGGGATATGCCCGGCCACGCGACAGGGGGCAGGTGTGCGGGAACGTGCTCGCGGCGTGTTGGGCGAGTTCGGTTCCGTGCTCGCTCACCGCGGGCACGCACAGGCGGACACCGTTCAACGTGCGGGTCTCGAAGAAGTCTCAGGCCAGTGCGGCGTCGGCCTGCGAGGAATGACCGGTCACCGGGGGAGAACCGCGGACGGGCGTCTCCGAGTCGCCGTTCCGGGGACGGTGATCCGGTGCCACAGCGCCAGGATTTCCACGACCTTGTCCCGGTCGCTCATGGGGAGCAGGCGCAGCAACGCGAACATGTTGGTCGTGCCCGGGCAGGCCGGTCGGAGCGACATGGCCGGTCGTCGTGCCGCGTCAGCCGACGAGCCCGTGGAACACGAGCATCTCCTGCGGGCCATCCCGGGCCCGTGTCCTGACCGCGCTTCCCACCTGCGTGGACGGGGTTATCGGCAGGCACAGGATCATCGGCTCAGTGGTGGTAGGCGTGCACGACGGCGTGGCCGCTGCCGCGTCCGATGAGCCACTTGTTCACCGGCACGGTCACCACGAAGGCGACCGCGAGGGCGAAGGCGAGCGCCCCCCAGAACAACCAGGACGCCACACCGGCCTCCATCGCGCCGGGAACGGTGAGCATCACAGCGTTGTCGACGATCTCCATGACGGCGATCGAGATGGTGTCGGCGGCCAGCGCCACCTTCAGCGCGCGCCGGAAACCGACACCGGCCTTGAGGACTCCGCGCATGGTCAGCGCGTAGCCGAAGACGAACGCCAGTCCGACCGCCAGCACGACGGTGCCGAGGTTGCTCCAGCCCAGGGATGTGCCGATGATCATGCCCAGGACCTCGCCGATGGCGCAGCCGGTGAGGCAGTGCAGGGTGGCCGAAGCTGCCATGCCCCAGCTCGCGCGGGGCTGGTGCTCGTGATGGGTGTCGTGCTGCTCGTGGGTGCCGTGTCCGTGGTGGTGCTCAGTGTGTTCGGCGTCCATCGTCGACTCCTTCCGGGTGTACCCCTAGGGGGTATAGGGGACTATAGCGCAGGCGGGGGTCGCGAGCCTGGACGCACAAGCGGGGTCCATCGCTCGATCGCGAGTCTCAGCCCAGGAAGTGCTCCAACACCAGCCTGCCGCTTGCCTCCACGTGCGCCATCGCGAGATTGCGTGCTGCGGAAGCGTCACGGCGCAGGAGTGCGCCGTGGAGGGTGGTGCGCTCCGTCGCCGAGGTGCCGTCCGCGGGCGGGTACCGGCTGTTCCTGGACTTCCAGCACAGCGGTGTCGTGCGCACCGCGGAGTTCACGGTGACCACCGAGGGCGTCCAGGGACAGCAGCCGGCGCCGGTCGAGGACGGGCACGGGGAAGAGGAAGGGCACGGACATGGCTGACACGCGGCTCGAACTCTCGATCACCGGCATGACCTGCGCCTCCTGCGCCAACCGGATCGAACGCGAGCTCAACAAGCTCGACGGCGTGACCGCCACGGTCAACTACGCCACCGAGAAAGCGCGCGTCACCTTCTCCGACGACGTCGACCCGCAGGCCTTGGTCCAGCAGGTCGAGGCCGCCGGGTACGGGGCCACGTTGCCTTCCACCGACTCGGAAGACGCCGAGGCCGTCGAGGACGACCCGATCAGGCTCCTGCGGCAGCGGTTGATCGGCTCGGCCGTGCTCGCGGTGCCGGTGATCGTGCTGGCCATGGTCCCGGCGCTGCAGTTCACCCATTGGCAGTGGATCTCCCTCACGCTGGCGGCTCCGGTGCTGGTCTGGGGCGCGTGGCCGTTCCACCGGGCGGCGTGGACGAACCTGCGCCACGGCGCGGCGACCATGGACACGCTGATCTCGATGGGTACGATCGCGGCGTTCGGCTGGTCGTTGTACGCGCTGCTGTGGGGCACAGCGGGCACGCCCGGCATGACGCACCCGTTCGAGCTCACCGTCCAGCGCACCGACGGCGCCGGGTCGATCTACCTGGAAGTCGCCGCCGGCGTCACCGCGTTCATCCTGGCCGGCCGCTACTTCGAGGCCCGTTCCAAGCGGCGCGCGGGCGCGGCCTTGCGGGCGCTGCTGGAACTGGGAGCCAAGGACGTCGCCGTGCTGCGCGACAGCCGAGAGGTGCGCGTCCCGATCGCCGATCTGACGGTCGGCGACCGGTTCGTGGTGCGGCCCGGCGAGAAGATCGCCACGGACAGTGTGGTCGACGAGGGCAGCTCGGCGGTCGACGCGAGCATGCTGACCGGCGAGTCCGTGCCGGTCGAGGTCGGCCCCGGCGACGCCGTGGTCGGCGCGACCGTCAACGCCGGCGGACGCCTGGTCGTCAAGGCCACCCGCGTGGGCACCGACACCCAGTTGGCGCAGATGGCCAAGCTGGTCGAGGACGCCCAAGGCGGCAAGGCCGAGGCCCAGCGCTTGGCGGACCGCATCTCCGGCGTTTTCGTCCCCATCGTCATCGCCCTCGCCGTGGGCACGCCGGCCTTCTGGCTCGGCGCTGGTGGCGGCGTCTCTGCCGCGTTCACCGCCGCGGTGGCGGTGCTGATCATCGCCTGCCCGTGCGCCCTCGGGTTGGCCACGCCGACCGCGCTGCTGGTCGGCACCGGCCGGGGCGCCCAGCTCGGCATCCTGATCAAGGGGCCGGAGGTGCTGGAGTCCACCCGGCGCGTCGACACCGTCGTGCTGGACAAGACCGGCACCGTCACCACCGGCCGGATGAGCCTGGTCGCCGTGCACCCGGCTGCGGACGTCGCGGAGGACGAGGTGCTGCGCTTGGCCGGTGCTCTGGAGCACGCCTCCGAGCACCCCATCGCCAAGGCGATCGCGACCGGCGCGGCCGAACGGGTGGGGGAGCTGCCCGAGGTCGGAGGTTTCCAGAACCACGAGGGCGTGGGCGTGCGGGGCGAGGTCGACGGGCACGCGGTCGTCGTCGGCCGCGAACGCCTGCTGGCCGAGTGGTCCGTCCACCTCGACCAGGACCTCGCCGAGGCCAAGCGGGAGGCTGAGCAGCGCGGCCACACCGCCGTCCTCGTCGCGTGGGACGGGGAGGCCAAGGCGGTCCTCGCGGTCGCCGACACGGTCAAGCCGACCTCGGCCGAAGCCGTCCGGCGCCTGCGCGAGCTGGGCTTGACCCCGGTCCTGCTGACCGGCGACAACGAGGCCGCCGCCCGCGCGGTCGCCGCCGAGGTCGGCATCGACGAGGTCATCGCCGAGGTGCTGCCGGGCGACAAGGTCGACGTCATCGCCCGCCTCCAGGGCGAGGGCAAGGTCGTGGCCATGGTGGGCGACGGGGTGAACGATGCCGCGGCGCTGGCCAAGGCCGATCTGGGCCTCGCGATGGGCACCGGCACCGACGCCGCCATCGAGGCGAGCGACCTCACCCTGGTGCGCGGCGACTTGATGGCCGCCGTGGACGCGATCAGGCTGGCCCGCCGCACTCTGAGCACCATCAAGGGCAACCTGTTCTGGGCCTTCGCCTACAACGTGGCGGCCTTGCCCCTGGCTGCCGCCGGACTGCTGAACCCGATGATCGCGGGTGCCGCCATGGCGTTCTCCAGCGTGTTCGTGGTCAGCAACAGTCTGCGCCTGCGCGGTTTCCGCGCCACCGCGCCGACCGACCGGACCGCTGAGGCCCGGACCACTGCGGAGAAGGTGCCCGCGAAGGTCGCCTGACACCCGACTGCGGTGTGGGTCCGAATGCCACTTCGGGCCCACACCGCAGTCGTGACGTGCGTTGCCGTGCCGGCGATCTCCAGCACCGGAGCCTCCCGCCCCGACCTGCTGGTAGCGGTGACTCCGGCACCGGTCAGCCCAGTGAGGCCAACAGCTCCCGGCACGCCTGCTCGCAGCGACGGCACGCCTCGGCGCAGATCCGGCAGTGCTCGTGCATGCTCGCGTGCTGCCCGCACTCGTCACCGCAGGACTTGCAAGCCGTCGCGCACGCTTCGAGCAACGCGCGGGTCAGGTTCGCGTCGTAACCGGTGTGCCGGGACAGCACCCGGCCGGTGGTGGTGCAGACGTCGGCGCAGTCGAGGTTGGTCCGGACGCACTTGACCAACTCGGCGACGCCGCTCTCGCTCAGACAGGCGTCAGCGCACGCGGTGCAAGCCTGCGCGCACTCGAAGCACGCCTCGATGCACCTCGCGAGAGCTTCTTGGTCGATACCTCCCAAGTCGGCCGGGTAGGTGCGGAGCATCTCCTGCGTCGTGGTCACCAGGACCTCCTAGTAGTCGTAGTAGATGCCTACCGGGAGTACCCGCGTGTGAATCAGGCGCAACGGCCTGACGGCGTGCTGTTGAACTATGCCTATAGGGGGTATCCCTATGAGGAGGCCACGATGCCGGCCGAGACCGCTGCGGCGGCTGTGGCCGCCAACGCGGCCCGGATCGTGCGCTGAGCGGATTGGGACGACACGGACGCGCAGCCTCCTTCGAGCGAGTGGCGAAGTGGGCGCTGGGTCGTGTCGTTCAGGTCCGGGTTCAGTGACAGGCGACCAGGATCACGGCCAGCAGACCGCCGAACGCTGCGAAGACCGGAACCGTCAGGGCTGTTGCGCAGGCCGCCCCGTACGCCAGCAGGCTGCGTGCCGAGTCCGGACGTCGATGCGGGTGGGCCAGGAGTGTCAACCTCACCTCGACCGAATCCCGACCCATCGCGAGCGCCGAGCCGGGTGCGCCGTGGCCCGACACCCTGAGCAGTGCGGCCCGGACGGCCTCGACACCGCAGGCGCGTACCGCGGCGGCGTCCGCGGCGACCTCCACCAACTCCCGCACAACACCAGGGGTGCGCCGGAACAGGGGGAGGAACGGCAGCACGGTCGACAACGCGTCACCCGCGGCGACGAGGAGGTGGTGCTTGCCGTCGAGATGGGCACGTTCGTGGGCGAGCACGGCGTCGACCTGCTCGTCGGTCAGCCGCCGGTTGAGGCCTTCGGTGGCGACGACGACGCCCGGCGTGCCGGCCAGGCTGAAGGCCAGCGGTTCGTCGTGGTCGAGCCAGAGCGTCGAGGGTGAACCGGGATCGCGGCGGGCCGCGACCCGGAGTGCGGCGAGGTGGTCGCGGCGCCTGCGTGCCCGGTGCCGTGCGCCCTTGACGGCCAGGACCGCGAGCCGGATCAAGAGCCCGGTCAGCAACACCAGGCCGACGACGCCACCGGTGGCCTCGACGCGCGGGGCCATCCCGTGCTCGAGCGATGACCAGCACTCGTGCGCGAGTGCCAGGACGTCCGTGCCGTGGTCCGGCAGGAGGAGCAGGGTCACGGCCAGTGCGGAGGTGGTGACGACGCTCACCGCGGACGCCAGCCACGCCAACAACGGGACGAGCGGGTCGGAGCCGCGCGTGACCAAGCGCAACAACTGACGGGGCGCCAGCACCCCCATCAGGCCTGCCGTCGCCAGCAGTGCGGCGGCCACGGTCATGTCTTGCGCGATCTCTTCGGCAGCGCTTTGCGCAACAGTTCTGTCTCGTGCTCCGATGCGGAGCGCGCGAAGTGCAG
>JASLAV010000425.1 GCA_030146905.1 Lentzea sp.
GCGCTGGAGGAGCTGGGTTTCCGCACGCCGGAGGACGTCGCCGTCGTCGGGTACGGCAACCACACGAACGTCCGCACGCACGACCTCGGCTACGACACCGGGCTGCCGGTGACGTAGCCGAGGTCGTGCGTGCGGACGTTCGGGTGGGTGTCGTACCCGACGACCGCGATGTCCTCCGGCGTGCGGAAACCCATCTCCTCCAGCGCGGACACGACCCCGCTGGCGTAGTCGTCGTTGGCGGCGGCGATGGCGTCCGGCGGTTCCTCGACGCTCAGGAGCATCTTGCGCACGCCGTCCGCCGCGGTGCCCGGATCCCAGACGAACGAGCCGTGCGACGTCACGAGTGCGGGATCAGCCGTGATCCCGTGGCGGCGCAACGAATCCAGGTACCCCTGGTACCGCTCCTCGGCTCCGGCGTGCGACTGCGGTCCCCGGACGAAAGCGATCCGGCGTTTGCCGTGCACCTCGATGAGGTGGTCGACGGCCTGCTCCATGCCGTGGCGGTTGTCCATGACGATGCTCGGCCACTGGCCGAGGGGGGTCTCGACGCTCACCATGGGCATGGGCGCGTACCTCGTCATGTACTCCTGCAAGCCGTCGCCGACGAGCTGCCCCACGCGCGTGGACCACACGACGAGCGCGTCGATACGGTTCGTCGAGATGAGGTCGAAGACCCTGTTCGCCCGCCGCTTGTTCGCGTCAGGATGGTTCATCTCGCTGCCGACGAAGCACACGAGGTCGCACCCGAAGTGCCGGGCGCCGTCACTCACACCACGCCACTGCTCACCCGCGAGCTCGATGAGCGGGCCGGCGGTGATCATCCCGATGGTGGGCCGCCGCTTCGCACTGCCGTTCGCCACAAAACCCCCGCTGCTCAACGCGTTTCGGGATGATACGCGTTGTCGGGGCGAATACCCGCCGTGTTACCAGGGGGAGTGGTGAGCGCTGTTCTCGAGGGCCTGGCGTCGAACCCCGCGCTGCCAGGCCATCTGCTCGACCGCCTGGTCGCCGTGCCTCCGCTGGGCTGGACGCTGGCCGCGCGACCGGATCTCCGAGCGCACCACGTGCGCGCGTTGCTGGCGCTGGACGACGCCTCCGTCGTGGCCGAACTGCTGTCCAGGGGCCGTGCCTCACCGGCGGACGTGCGTTCGTCGGACCCGTCGGTGCTGCTGGCCGTGACAGGACATCCGGACTGCGACCCGTCGCTGGTCCGGTCGCTCGCCATGCACCCCACGGCACGGCTCCGGCTCCCGGAGATCGCCGTTTCGCTGCCCGCCGACGTGCTGGAGTTCCTGGCCGCCGATCCCGAGGTGGCCGCTGAAGTGGTTCGGCACCACGCGCTTCCCGCTCCGCTGGCGGACTCGTTGAGCCGGCACCCGTCCTTCGAGGTGCGCGCGGCCGTTGCCGCCAGCCCCCACGCACCCGTGTCCGTCCTCACCCGTCTCGGCACCGAGGACGCGCTGGCCCGCCGGCTGGCCGGCAACCCGGCGACTCCCGGCGCCGTCGCCGCCGGCCTGTTCCGCGACCACGCCGCCCGCTACTTCCTGGCTTCCCGCACCGACCTGCCCGTCCGGGTCTACGAGCAGCTCGCCTGCGAGATCGAGCCGGGGATCCTCACGGAGCTCGCGACCAACCCCGCCGTACCCGTGGAGGTGCTGCGCCGGCTGACCGGAACGCGGGCGCTGCGGCTCGCCCTGCTGCGGAACCCGGCCCTTCCGCTGGACCTGCTCGCGGAGGTGGCCGGGACGACCCGGATCAGCCGGTTTCGCGTGCCCCGCGTGGCTTCCGCCTCCGCCGCGGAGCTGTGGGCGCTGGCCGCCTCCGGCACGGCGCAGGTGCGGAAGATGGTGGCTTCGCGCGCGGACCTGCCGATCGAGCTGGTCTCGTCGTTGGTCGCGGATCCGGACTTCGAGGTCGCCGGGGCCGTGGCGGCCAATCCGCTGGTGACCGTCGACCAGCTGTCGGCGCTGGTGGAACGGCACGGGGTTCAGGTGCACCCGTGGGTTGCGCGCAATGCTTCGTGTCCGCCGGAGTTGTTGCACCGCATGGCTTTGTCGGCCGGGACGGTCGCGGAGACCTGGCGGGCCGTCGCTTCGCATCCCGCGGCGTGGGGCGAGACGTTGTTGCCGTGCCTGGGAGACGCGCAGGCACGGCACCTCGCGGCGGGGCATCCCCATCTGCCGGTGGGGACGATCGTGGAGCTGCTGAGGAGCGAGTTCACGGCGGGGGCGGCGGCGTCGAACCCCTCGCTGCCGGTGCCGGTGATGGAGGAGCTCGTCGACAGCAGCGGGGCGTGAACGCCCGGTGCGCTTGGCGCCGACATGTCGTTGAGATTTGCGGCCAAAGCGCAGGAGTGGCTGGTGAACGACTGCGAACCCGGAAGTGACAGCGCCGCCCTTCGTCAGCTTGAGAACCACTGTGTCGCGAAAGGACGGAGCGGCTCCACACACGTCGTGTACGCCAAAAAGGAAACGGCCCCCAGGCAAGCCTGAGGGCCGTTCCGGACAGCATCAAGCCAGCGGAGGCTTGAACAGGGCGGGCACAGCCGAAGCGGCCGCCGTGTCCAGCAGCCACAACGTCCGCCGCTGACCCGTGGCACCCGCGGCGGGCAGCTGCACCTCGCCGGCACCGGACAGGGCCATCGACACGGCGGCGGCCTTGCCGGAACCGGTGGTCATCAGCCAGACCTCCTGCGCGCGGCGCACCGACGACAACGTCAGCGACACGCGCGTGGGCGGCGGCTTCGGGCAGTTCCGCACCGCGACGACGGTCCGCTCCTTCTCGTACACCGCGGGAGAAGCGGGGAAGACCGACGCCACGTGGCCCTCCTCGCCCACACCGAGCAGGCACACGTCGAACGTGGGCACGTCGCCGTGGTCCTCCGGCCTCGCCAGCGACGCCAGCAGGGACGCGTAGGCCTCGGCCGCGGCTTCCGGGTCGTCGCCGAACTTGCCGTCGGACGGTTCCATCACGTGCACACGCGAGGGATCGACCGGCACGTGGTCCAGCAGTGCGGCGCGGGCCTGGGTCTCGTTGCGCTCCGGGTGCCCTGACGGCAGGAAGCGCTCGTCGCCCCAGAACAGGTCGACGCGGGACCAGTCCACGGCGTCGCGGGCGCCGTTGCGGTTCAGGTGCTCCAGGACCGCCGTGCCCGTGCGGCCGCCGGTCAGCACGACCGACGCGTAGCCGCGGGCGGCCTGGGCGTCGACCACGCGGGTGACGAGGCGGGCCGCCGCGGCGGCAGCCAGGAGGTCGCCGTCGCGGTGGACCACCACCTGCGGATTGCTCACGAACCCGCCTTCGCCTTGGACTTGCGCGGGGCGGCGGCCTTGGCGGCGGCGGGCTCCGCGGCGGCGTCCGCCACGGGCTCCTCCGGCTTCGGCGCCGGCACGCGGCCCTTCGAGATCTTCGACAGCGACTTCAGCGCCGCCGCGTAGACCTCGTCGGGGTCGAGACGGCGCAGCTCCTCCGCGAGGCAGTCGCGCACCGAACGGCGCTGCAACGCGACGCGGCGGATCGGCTGCCCCGGCTGCTCCAGCGTGCCCACCTTGCCGTCAGGGCGGTGCAGGTCGACGTCACCGCCGGGACGGGACAGCCGCACCTGGACGATGCCTTCGCCCGAGGTGGCCTTGTAGCGCTTGGCGGGCACCTTGAGGCGGTCCGTCAGCCACGCGGCCAGCAGGTCCGTGGACGGCGAGTCGGCCTCGCCGGTCACGTCCGCCTCGGTGATCGCCTCGTACGGCGGCAGGTCCAGCGCCGCGGTGAGCATGGCGCGCCACAACGTCAGACGCGTCCACGCCAGGTCCGTGTCACCCGGCGCGTAGTGCGCCCGGCGGGACTCCAAGGCCTTGATCGGGTTCTTCTCGGCGGCGGCGTCGGTGATGCGTCGCTGCGCGAGCTGACCGATCGGGTCCTTCGACGGCGACACCGGCGCGTCGAACGGCCACCACGCCACGACCGGGGTGTCCGGCAGCAGCAACGGCATGACGCACGAGGCGCCTTCCTTGGCCAGTTCGCCGTACAGGCGCAGGACGACGACCTCG
>JASLAV010001216.1 GCA_030146905.1 Lentzea sp.
CTCTTGGTAGACGATCAGGCCGTGCGTCTCGCCGAGGATCACCTTGAGCGGTTCCTCGAGCTGCGGGTGGATCGGCTTGACTTCCTGACGGCCGTTCTTGCGGTCCGCGTAGTCGTTGTGCGCGTTCACACCCATCGGGCCGGGGCGGTACAGCGCGCCGACCGCGACGATGTCCTCGAAGGTGGTCGGCTGCATCCTGCGCAGCAGGTCGCGCATCGGCCCGCCGTCCAGCTGGAACACTCCGAGCGTGTCACCGCGGCCGAGCAGCGCGTAGGTCTCCGGGTCGTCCAGCGTGAGCGTGTCGAAGTCCGGGACCGCGTCCTTGCCGCGGTTGGCCTCGATGTTCTCGATCGCGTCGCCCATGACCGTGAGGTTGCGCAGCCCGAGGAAGTCCATCTTCAGCAGGCCGATGTTCTCGCACGACGGGTAGTCCCAGCCGGTGATGAACGAGCCGTCGTCGCGGTACCACAGCGGGATGGACTCCGTCAGCGGGTCCTTCGACATGATCACCGCGCAGGCGTGCACGCCCGCGTTGCGGATCAGGCCTTCGAGACCGAGCGCGGTGTCGAAGATCTCCTTCACCTGCGCGTCGGTCTCCAGCAGCGAGCGGACCTCCGCTGCCTCGCCGTAGCGCGGGTGGCTCTTGTTGATGATGCCGTTGAGCGGGATGTCCTTCGCCATGATCGGCGGCGGCAGCGCCTTGGAGATCTTGTCGGCGATCGCGAAGCCCGGCTGACCGTGGTGCACGCGCGCCGAGTCCTTCAGCGCCGCCTTCGTCTTGATGGTGCCGAACGTGATCACCTGGGCGACCTTGTCGGCGCCGTACTTCTCGCTGGCGTACCGGATCATCTCGCCGCGGCGGCGGTCGTCGAAGTCGATGTCGATGTCGGGCATGGCGGTGCGCTCGGGGTTCAGGAACCGCTCGAACAGCAGGCCGTGCGGGATCGGGTCGATGTTCGTGATGCCGAGCGCCCACGACACCGCGGCACCCGCGGCGGAACCACGGCCGGGGCCGACGCGGATGCCGACGCTGCGGGCGTAGTTGATCAGGTCGGCGACGATGAGGAAGTACGCGGGGAAGCCCTTGTCGATGATGACCTGGGCCTCGAAGTCGCAGCGCTTGATGTACTCCTCCGGCACCTCGGAGCCGCGGAAGCGCCACTCGAGCCCGCGCTTGATCTCCTTGCGGAACCAGGACGCCTGGTCCTCGCCCTCGGGGACCTCGAAGTTCGGGATGCGGTCCTTGACCGTCCAGATGTCCTCGTAGGACTCGACCATCTCCGCGACCAGCAGCGTGTTGTCGCACGCCTCCGGCAGGTCCTTCCAGACCTGGCGCATCTCCTCGGAGGACTTGAGGTAGTAGCCGTCACCGTCGAACTTGAAGCGGTTCGGGTCGGTCAGCATCTTGCCGGACTGCACGCACAGCAGGGCGGAGTGCGTGTCCGCCTGGTCCTTGGTGACGTAGTGGCTGTCGTTGGTCGCGAGCGGCGGGATGCCGAGCTTCTTGCTGATCTCCAGCAGACCCTCGCGGACCCGGCGCTCGATGTCGAGGCCGTGGTCCATCAGTTCGAGGAAGAAGTTCTCCTTGCCGAAGATGTCCTGGTAGTCGGCCGCGGCCTTGACCGCCTCGTCGACCTGGCCGAGCCGCAGGCGGGTCTGCACCTCGCCGGACGGGCAGCCGGTCGTCGCGATGATGCCGTCCGCGTGCTGCGCGACGAGCTCGCGGTCCATGCGGGGCTTGTAGTAGTAGCCCGTCTTGCTGGCCTCGGTGTGCAGGCGGAACAGGTTCCGCAGGCCCGCCGCGTTCTTCGCCCACATCGTCATGTGGGTGTAGGCGCCGGCACCGGAGATGTCGTCGCTGCGCTGACCGGGGTCGCCCCAGAACACCGGCTTCTTGTGCAGCCGGTTGTGCGGGGCGAGGTAGGCCTCGATGCCGATGATCGGCTTGATGCCGGTCTTCACGGCGGTTTGGTAGAACTCGTCGGACCCGTACATGTTGCCGTGGTCGCTCATGCCGACAGCGGTCATGCCGAGCCGCCCGGCCTCCTCGAACAGCGGCGCCACCTTGGCCGCACCGTCGAGCATCGAGTACTCGGTGTGCACGTGCAGATGCACAAACGAGTCCGCCACGGTACCTCCAGGAGATCGAACGGACGCGTGGGAACTACGCGAAATCCGGATCTGCCAACCCTATCCCGCCACGACCCGATCATCGTGGAGGGGTTCGGCGGTTCGTGGCGGTGATCTCCAACCGGCCGGGCGGTGACGCGCGGATCTTGAGCGGCGGGTAGCGTTCAATTCGTGGTGCCCCCCGATCCCGTAGACGCCCGCCTGCTCGCCGTCTTGGCGGAGTCGGGCCGAGCAGCCGTGCACGAGATCGCCCAGCGCCTGGGCATGGACCCCCGCGAGGCAGCCATGCGCCTCATCACGCTCTCCGGCAGCGGCCTGCCCCTGCTCGTCGGCGTCGAGTGCGATCCGAACGGCGTGCGCCGCGCCCTCGCGAACGCCGCCGCCTACGGCAACTACATGGGCCCGCCGCCGTCCGGTTCGTACGCCGTGCACCAGAGCGGACCCCACCAGGTCCAGCAGCAGCAGTACGCCCCCCAGGGCCCGGTCAGCCAGCCCTTCCCCGCGCAGCCCCAGCCGCAGGCCACGTGGGGTCCGCCCCAGACGGCCGGGTGGGTGCGCGCGGACCAGCCGCAGCCGCAGCAGGCCAGGGCCGTGTCGCGCACCGGCAAGATCGGCTCCGCACTGGAGGCCGACAGCCTCGAGGGCGCGCACCTGCAGATCCAGCTGGTCGAGGTGGTCGACCCGGCGGACTTCCTCTTCACCGCCGCCGGCTACAAGCTCGCCGAGGGTGAACGGTCCGTCGTCGTGCACACCGAGGTGACGAACACCTCGCAGTTCCCGTACACCTCGCTGCCGGACATGTACCTCGTCCTGGTCACCAAGACCGGCGAGACCGTGACGAAGGCGCCGGTGTCGCTGTCGTCGCGCCCCGCGCACAAGCTCGGCGTGCAGCCCGGCGAGACCGCCGGCGGTCACACCGTGTTCGTGCTGCCGGACGAGACCCAGGTCATCCAGGTTCGCTGGAGCGTGCGTCCCGAGGTGGACCTCAACACTCTCGTGTGGACGATCGACGACTGAGCACGTCCAGTGCCGCCGCGTGCACGCCCGGCGCCGCCGCGAGGTACTCCGTGCAGGTCGTCGTCCACGGCTTGCCGTCGAGATCGGTGACGACACCGCCGGCTTCCTGCACGAGCAGCACACCGGCCGCGTGCGCGCGCACGTTGTCGTACTGCCAGTGCAGGTCCATCCGCCCGGCGGCGACCTGGGCGAGCTGGTGCGTCACCGGCACGGAGATCCGGACGTAGAGGGCCTCCTTCGCCATCGCGCTG
>JASLAV010001224.1 GCA_030146905.1 Lentzea sp.
GTCGCGGAGTTCGCCGCGCTCGCCAGGCTGTGGCAGATCGGCGCGCCCGTGCCGTATCCCGTGCAGCGCAGCGGTACCGAGCTGCTGCTGGAGTTCATCGGGGACGACGAGGGCAACGCCGCACCGAGGCTCGCGCAGCTCCGTCCCGACGAGGACGAACTGCTCGACCTGTGGCGTCAGCTGGTCGCGACGCTGACGACGCTCGCGGAGGCGGGTCTCACGCACGGCGACCTGTCCGCGTTCAACCTGATGGTCCACGACGGCAGGCTCGTCGTCATCGACCTGCCGCAGGTGGTCGACCTCGTCGCGAACCCGCGCGGCGTGGAGTTCCTCGACCGCGACGTCCGCAACATCAGCGGGTGGTTCGCCTCGCGCGGCCTCCCGCGGGAGATCGCGGACCCGTCCGCGCTGGTGACGACGCTGCTGGACGTGGCGGGCATGTCCTGACACGTGCGCGCGCCCGGCAGTGTCCAACGACACGGCCGGGCGCGCAACGCGCTGGCATTGATCAGCTAGACTGTAAGAGCACCGATGAAGGCTTGACCGCCGTTGACCGGTGCGTCCACCTACTCATCACGGCGTGACCACCACGCCGGGCTCGTCCTTGTGAACTGGCACCGCGATTGGCGCGGGGCAGCCTTGAGACGTGCCATGTCTCGGAGGTTTGTTTTGCCATCAATGTCCGAAGGTCGTTCCGAGCGTTCCACCAGCCGCAGGTCACCGCGGCGCCGCTCGGGTCGCCAGGGCACTTCCTCGCGTCCGCAGCAGCGGGTCGAGGAACCGATCGTCGCCGAGCACTTCGAGAGCACGCTGCCGGAAGGCCCGCTGCCCTCGTTCGCCGAGCTCGGCTTGGCCGACGCGCTGATCCGCTCGCTCGTCGCCAACGAAATCACCGAACCGTTCCCGATCCAGGCGGCGACGCTGCCCGACGCGATGTCGGGCCGTGACATCCTCGGCCGCGGCCAGACCGGCTCCGGCAAGACGCTGGCGTTCGGCCTCGCGATGCTGACCCGCCTCGCGGCCGGCCGCTCGATGCCGAACAAGCCGCGCGGCCTGATCCTCGTCCCGACCCGTGAGCTCGCGATGCAGGTGGAGACGGCGCTCCAGCCGCACGCCCGCTCGCTGGGCCTGTGGTGCCGCGTCATCGTCGGCGGCACGTCGTTCCCTCGCCAGATCGAACACCTGCGCCGCGGCGTCGACCTGCTGATCGCCACGCCCGGCCGTCTGTCCGACCACGTCCGCCAGGGCACGTGCGACCTCGGCTCCGTCGAGATCACCGCGCTGGACGAGGCCGACCAGATGGCGGACATGGGCTTCATGCCCCAGGTCCGCGCGATCCTCGACCTGACCCCGCAGGACGGGCAGCGCCTGCTGTTCTCCGCGACGCTCGACGGCGACGTGGACAAGCTGGTCCGCCAGTACCTGCACTCGCCGGTGACGCACTCGGTGGCCCCGTCCACCGCGAGCGTCACGACCATGGAGCACCACCTGCTGTTCGTGTCCGCCGAGGACAAGCAGAACGTGGTGACCGAGGTGGCCGCGCGCGAGGGCCGCACGATCATGTTCGTGCGCACCAAGCACCACGTCGACCGCCTGGCCAAGAAGCTGCGCTCGGTCGGCGTCCACGCCGGCGCCCTGCACGGCGGCAAGGCCCAGAGCGCCCGCACCCGAGTGCTCGGCGAGTTCCGCGAGGGCACCACGCCCGTCCTGATCGCGACGGACGTGGCGGCCCGTGGCATCCACGTCGACGACGTCTCGCTCGTCGTGCACGTCGACCCGCCGGCCGACCCGAAGGACTACCTGCACCGAGCGGGCCGCACGGCGCGCGCAGGCCAGTCCGGCACGGTCGTCACGCTGGTCACGCACGACCAGCGCCGCGCCGTCCAGGGCATGGCCGCTCGCGCGGGCATCCACCCGGAGAGCACGAAGGTGCGCCCCGGTGACGAGGAGCTCATCCGCATCACCGGCGCCCGCGTCCCGACCGGCGAGCCGCTGGTGGAACGCGAGAAGCCCGCCCGTCGCAGCGGTGGCAGCGGCCGTCGCTTCGGCGCCCCGGCAGTCGGTGGCCGCGGTGGCGCGGCCCGTCGCACCGAGGGCGGCCCGCGTCGCTCGACCGAGGGCGGCGAGTTCCGGAGCGGTCCGCGTCGCACGGAGCGTTCGGAGGCCGGCCGCGGATTTGGCCGGACGGAGCGACCTAGTCGTCCGCGCCGGGCAGCACCGCAGCACTGATACGTGGTTGAAGGCCGTCTTCCCTGTGGGTTGGGGGAGGCGGCTTTCGCCGTGTCCGGGGTTCGTGCTGATTGGTGGGTTGGCGCAGAGTGCGTCTTGTGCGGGTGTTTCGGGGCTGGCCATGGTTCGGTTGGATCGAGCGGCCTGGTCGTTTGCGTCGGGCAGCATCGCAGCACTGGTACGTGGTTGAAGGCCGTCTTTCCTGTGGGTTGGGGGAGGCGGCTTTCGCCGTGTCCGGGGTTTGTGTTGTTTGGGTGGGTTGGTGCAGGGGCGTTTGTGCAGGTGTTTCGGGGCTGGCCGTGGTTCGGTTGGACGGAGGGACCTGGTCGTCGGCGTCGGGCAGCATCGCAGCACTGGTACGTGGTTGAAGGCCGTCTTTCCCGAGGGGTGGGGGAGGTGGCCTTTGCCGGGTCTGGGGTTCGTGGTGCTTGGCGGGCTGGCGCAGAGTGCGTTTTGTGCGGGCGTTCCGGGGCTGGCCGCGGTTCGGTTGGACCGAGCGGACCGGTCGTCGCCGGGCACCCACAGCACCGGTGCTCGATCGAAGGCCGCCTCCCCTCGCGGCACGGGACAGGTGGCCTTTGCCGTGTTCGGGAGTTCGTGCTGCGGCCTCGGACGATCCGCCTCTGCCGTGCGGACCGGAAGGCCGCCTCACCCGTTGCTCAGGCAGGCGGCCTTGGCCGTGCGGGATCGCCTGCGCGAGGTGCGGTCGCGTCCTACGGGGCCTGCAGCGTCAGGTAGGCCAGGCCGAGCGTGCCGCGCCAGCCTCGCAGGCGGAAGTTGCGGTGGGCGTCGGCCCTCGCCCTGACCTCGTCGGCGTGCGGGGAGTCCGGGTTGTCGCGCAGCCAGCGTTCCCTGGCCAGGCCGTGGCCGTTCTCGAAGACGTCCCACTCGTCGAGGCTCGCCTGCTCCACCCCCAGCAGGCGGTAGCCGTGGGTGTGGGCGAGGTCCACCAGGTCGGCCAGGGAGCCGTACTGGTTGCGGGGGATCGGCATCGCGGCGAGCTGGTCCTCGGTCGGCTCGCGTTCCCAGAAGCCCTCGCCCAGCAACAGCTTTCCGCCTGGGCGCAGCAGACCTTTCGCGGCCGTCAGTGCGTTCGCCGTGTGGTGCAATGGGTCTCCGCCCCACACCTGGCTGGCGCCGCTGACGACGACCACGTCGAACGGCCTGTCCGGCTGGAACTGGGCCACGTCGGCCACGTGCAGCTCGACTCGGGAGGCCAAGCCCCGCGCGACGGCGTTGGCTTGGCCTTGTGCGATGGCCGTGGCGTCCAGGTCCACGCCCGTGCCGGTGGCCGTGGCGGTGGGGTCGGCTTCCAGCGCCCGCAGCAGGAACTCCGCCCAGCCGCAGCCCGCGTCGAACACGTGGGCGTCGGCCAGCGGTTGCAGCGAGCGGATCAGGCGGGCCGCCCGTTCCTCGGACAGCGGTCCGTGGAACGTCAGGTCGTCGTGCAGTGGCGCGATCTCCGGAGTTGTCATCGCACGCAGGATGACGTTGATGGCACCGTACGGGCAACGCGTTATTCGTTTGTCGGTCTCGTCGCCTCCCCGTAGCTTTCGTTGACGTGGAACTCGTGTGGCGCTCGCTCACGACAGCGGACACCTCGGTGGTGGCCGCGCTCTACAACGCGGCAGAGGCCGTCGACGACACCGGTGAGCTGCTGTCCGAAGAGGACTTCGCCGAGTCGTTCGCCAAGCCCGGCCTGTCCGGCAGGTCGGTGGGTGTGACGGTGGACGGTGTGCTCGCGGCCTACGG
>JASLAV010000435.1 GCA_030146905.1 Lentzea sp.
GGAGGGTCGACGCGGGGCGGCATCGGTGCCGGCAGGCAGCCGGCCGCGTCGATCATGCCCATCCGCTTGCCCGCCGACAGCTCCACCGCGGTCGTTCCGGTGACGCGGTAGACGCGGCTGTGGTCCTTGTACCCGTTGTTGACGGTGTAAATGGTGCCCGCCGAGTCGATCACGACGGCGCCGTACGTGGACCCGCCCGGCAGACCGGCGATCTCGGTCCTGCTCAGCACCTTGCCGGTCATCGGGTCGAACGTGACGACCTCGCCCGGTCCGTGGCCCGCCGCCGACACCCCGGTCAGCTTCCCGGTCGACGGGTCCGCCGCGAAGTCGTCGAGCGTCAGCGCGGGCCAGCCCAGCACGACGGTCCGCACGATCCTGAGGTAGGTGGGACTGGCCGGGTTGATGTCGATCGCGTGCAGCCTCGCGTTGTCGCGCACGTAGAACGTCGTGCCGACGACCGCGCCGGCGGAGACGTCGTCGGTGCGGAACCAGTGCGCGTCGACGGGGCCGAGGTCGTTGACCGCGCCCTTGGTGTCGATCAGGACGACGTGCGACGGGTTCTTCCACCAGTGGTGGCCTCTGGAGGTCAGCCCGACCAGACGCCCCAGTGCGGACGAGTACCCCAGCGCATTCACCGCGTAGTCGAGGCGCGCCACTTCTGTCACCCCACCGGATGACACATCGAGTTTCGTGAACGTCGAAAGATTTCCCCGATGGAGTGAACGCACTTGATAAGCGTCACAGCCCGCCGGTGCAGCATGGGCAACGGTGCTGGTGAACGGCGCGGAAAGCACCACGAGAGACGACACGGCGCTCAACGCGAGCAAATCGTGCCGCCACCGGGATGGAGCAGTCCAATACGACAACCGGGTATTCCTGCTGTTGCCGCGCATTTCCACCTGACCATTGCTCGCCAACCAGACCTTGCTGTACCGGCCACAGTAGACCGTGGTCTAATCCCACACCAAGAAAGGATCCGAATTGAGTATTTACCTCAGCGGCACGCTCTGGGTTCTCGGTGCCGCGGTCATCTCCGCCGTCCTGGTCGTCATCACCCGCCGGTTCGGCTCGGACGAGGTGAGCGAGAAGAACCTGGGCGCGGGCGGCTCGGTGTTCAGCATCGTCGCCGGCCTGCACGCCGTGCTGGCCGCGTTCATCCTGATCTCGCTGTTCGACGCCGCCAACAGCGCGGAGGAGCAGGTGCAGAAGGAGGCCAACGCGCTCGTCGCCGTCAACTGGTCGTCCGCCTCGCTGCCGGAGCCCGCGAAGTCCAAGGTGGACCAGCTCAGCCGCGACTACCTGTCGACCGTCGTGGAGGACGAGTGGCCGCGCATGCGCGAGGGCGAGGACGTCGACAACCGGGGCTGGGTCATGTTGAACCAGCTCAAGGAGACGATCGCGACCGCGTCGCCCGACGGCGCCTGGCAGGAGGACCGCAAGACCGAGGCCGCGAACCAGCTCTGGGACGTCTACCAGGCCAGGCAGGAGCGGCTCGACGCGACGGGCAACGGCGTCAACCCCGTCGTGTGGCTCGCGCTGCTGATCGGCACGCTGCTGTCGCTGCTCTTCCCGTTCCTGTTCGGCGGGCCGACGCTGGTCTCGCAGCTGCTCTTCACGATCACGCTCAGCTCGACGCTGGTCCTGCTGCTGTTCGCGATCTACGAGCTGCAGAACCCGTTCAGCGGAGGTGTGCTCATCCCGTCGGACGCGTTCAGCTCCGCGCGCGACCGGCTGAGCTAGCGCGAATCGGTCGTTCCGTCCGCTTCTTCGATCTCGACGGACAGCACTTCGCCGTCGAGGACCTTCGGCAACGGGTCCGGCTGGATGAAGTAGCGGTTCGCGAATGCCCCGACCGCCCTGGTGGAGGCGGCGTCGACGCCACCGCCGATGACGCCGCCGAGCACCGGGACGCCCTTCGCCGCGATGCTGCCGAGTTTCTTCGTGCCGTATTTCGTGATGAGCGCCGAAGCGGCCTTCTTGGTGAACTGCTTGATGCCGACCTTTTTGAACAGCTCGGTTCCGGCATTGCCCAGCAGGCACAGCAGGATGGCCGTCTGCACCTCTTCGCTGTCCACGTCGTGGCCGCGCAACGCCGCGATGGACGCGATGAGGTGCGTCTGGATGATGTACGTGGCCGCCACGTTGGACGGCAGCGAGACGGGCAGCGTGATGATGCCGCCGAGGTTCGTGATGAAGCCCTGGGCACCGGCCAGCGCGACGTGGGTGCGGATCAGGTGCCTGATCGCGGCGTTCTCGTCGCCCTTCTTGACGAGCGCGTCGGACGCGGCCTCCCGGGCGCTCTTGAACGGCCCGAAGCCTTCCACGCCCGCGCGCAGCAGGTAGTCGGCGATGCCCTGCTGGACCTTGCTCAGCTCACCCTTGGACTCAGCCACGTCTCCGAGATTACGCGTCCGGCACGCTTTGTGAGACTTCGACCGGCGAGGCGGCCGTGACCACCGCGCCCGTGGCGCCGTCCACGGTGATGATCTCGCCCGTCCTGATCCTCGTCACGGCCTCGCGCACGCCCACCACCGCCGGGATCCCGTACTCCCGCGCCACAACGGCGCCGTGCGAGTTCGCCCCGCCCATCTCCATCACCAGGCCGCCCGCGGTCAGGAACAACGGCGTCCACCCCGGATCCGTCGACGGCGCCACGAGGATCTCGCCGGGTTCGAGGTGGGCGCCGACCGGGTCCATGACGACCCGCGCGACGCCGGTGACCGTGCCCGCCGACGCCGGTGTGCCGACGAGGTCGCCCTCCGCGGGAACACCGTGGTGCACCGCTTCGGGTTCCGTCCCGTCCGACAGCAGCACGCGCGGGATGCGCCTGCGCCGCATCTCCCGGTCGTAGACCTCGCGCCGCCCGGCGACGATGGAGCGCAGATCTCCTTGCCCGGAGCGCAGTTCCTCGAAGTTGAGGAAGAACACGTCGTCCGCGGCAGCGAGGCGGCCGTCGGCGACGAGTTGGGCGCCGGCCTCCGAGATCCGCTCGCGCAGCGCGCCGAACAGCGTGACGACCAGGTACTTGGGGTACTCCCGCAGGCCGGCGAGCAGCCTGGTGCGGCGCAACGCGAAGCGCACGAACCAGCCGCGTCCCCACGCCCGCCGCGCGAGCGTCTCGATCATCGCCTCTGCCTCGGCGGCGCCGCGCGCGAACACCGCGTCCGGCTGGGCGTCGTCCGCTTCCAGGCGCAGGAAGTTCCGCACGGCACCGACGACGTGAGCGGGGTCGTCCGACCACCGGGGCAGGCCGAGGTCGATCTCGGCGACGGCGCGGTGGCCCCACCTCGCCAGGAACCGGTCCAGCACGGCGGGCCGCTCGCCGTTGCGGAACTGTTCCAGAGCAACGGGATCGTGGCGGATCTGCTGCGCGACGTCCCACATCGCCATGTCCATCTCGGTGGTGATGTTGTTGGGCAGGCCGCGCAGCACGGTCTGCAACTCCCTCGGCTTCGTCCTCACGACCTTGCCGACGAGGCCGAGCATCGCGAACCCGACGAGCGCGATGGGCGCGATTCGTGGCAGCACGGGCACGACGCACTGCCGCAGCGCCTGCTCGATCGACAGGGTCGCGGACTTCTCCAGGACCGCGCGCTCCATCAGCAACGCGTTGCGCACGGCCTTGTGCGGGTTCACCAGCGCCTTCACCGCCGTCACCGGCAGGTGGAACCGGCGCGCGAGTCGCAGCAGGCGTTTCACCGCGGGCATCGGCGAGAAGCTTGTGACCGCGAACCTCGGGTCGTCGAAGAGGCCTCGCAGCACCTCGGACGACCGCGCCTCCATCACGACGAGCAGGCGTGTCACGAACTCACGGCCCACCGCGCTGCGGATGACCTTCGTGGCATCGAAGAAGATCCGCTCGCCGTTCTCCACATAGGACCGGCTCGCCGGGTCACCGATCACGATCTCGAAGGCGGCCTTGGAGATCTCGCGGAACGCCGCGCGTCCCATCGGTGTGATCGGTCGTTCG
>JASLAV010000019.1 GCA_030146905.1 Lentzea sp.
TTCCACCTGTCGTACATCGGGTCGCCCGGTGGGACCGGGAAGCGGACGCGCTCCGCCGCCTGACCACCGATGTTGGTGATCGTGAACTTCATCCGCATGTCCTCGTGGAGGAAGTAGTGCGGCTTGTCGAGTTCGAGGGTCGTGCGGAGCGCGGCGGGGGCCGTGGACACCATGAAGTAGGTCGCCGTCGTGGGTTGCTCACCGACCCGCACCACCGTGACGGCGCCGTTGCTGTTGAACGCCCACGACGAGGCCGCCGTCACCAGCCGGTAGTCGCCGGACGGCAGGCCACCGAACGCGACCCTGCCGTCGGTACCGGTCGTGTTCTCGCCGACCACCGAGCCGTCGCGGTGGTCGAGCAGGACGACCTTCACACCGCTGATCGCCTCGCCCTCGTCCAAGCGCTGGTTGCGGTTCTTGTCGTCGGCGAGGTACGCCGTGTGCTGACCGTTGGTGTCGCGGAGCACGGCCGCGGTGGCGTGGACGAACGGGCCGTCGGTGTTCTGGCTCGCGTTCGGCGCGATCCGGCACGCCACGTCGACCTTCCCGTAGTCGCGCGAGCCGGCCGGAACGGCCTCCTCCACCACGAAGGTGCGCTTCTCGCCGGGCGTCAGCGTGACGCCGTCGCCGCGCAGGACGTCCCAGCCGGGACCGTTGCCCAGGTGGTACGGGGACGAGTCGCGGTTGCAGGCGGCCTGGACACCGCTGATCCTGTGGTCGCCGGTGTTCGTGACCGTGACCGTGACGCGCGCTGCCGACGGGAAGGGGTAGGTGCCGTAGTCGAGTACCACGGTCGCGGAGAGGATCTCCGAGTACGGCCGACGTGCGGCGACGGCCAGTTCCGCGGTCTTGCCGGCCTCGACGGTGAAGTCCTGGCCTCCGGACGCCCTCCACCCACCGGGCAGCTCGTAGTGCGCCGCGTACTTCCCAGCGTTGATCCCGGTGAGGCCGAAGCGGCCGCCGGTGTCGCTGACCGTGCTGTGCACGGCGCTCGGCTCACCACCGCGGATGGTGATCTTGGAGCCCGCCAGGGCCTCTCCCGCGTCGAGCGCGCCGTTGCGGTTGACGTCGGCGAAGGTGACTCCGCTGACGTCGCCGGTCGCGGGGACCACGGCCTGGGGTTCGGACGGTTTCTGCGGTTCGGGTGACTTCTCCGCTTCCGGGGTGGGCGCCGGTTCCGGCGTCGTGGTCCCCGTCTCCGTTTCCGCCGGTGGTGGCGATGCCGATGTGGACGCGGGAGCCTGCGACGGGTCGGGCTCCTGGGCCAGGGCGGCCGCGGCGGTGCCACCGAACGCGAGCGCCGCGGCTGTGGTCAACGCGCCGAATCTGAGCAGGGCGCGTCTGAGAGGTGTGCTGAGCACTGTTTTCCCCCACGGATCAGTCTTCTCGTGGACCCTCAATGCCGCGCTTGCCCGGTTTGTTGAGTTCCGCCGCCAACTCGTGCCGAAATTTTGCCCGCGCACCCTGCGGCACGGGCTTTCCCGTGCTGGGATCTGCGTCTGGGCTCCTGGAGAGGGAGGCATCGTGGCCGATCGCGGCGACCGCATCGTGAGTGTGCTCGAAGACGCGTTCTCGGGGCTGATGGCGGCCGACCCCGCCGCGTTCCGGCACAAGTTCCGCAAGATGGCGGCGGAGCCGTTCGCGTTCTACCGGGGCAGCGCGTGCCTGTTCTACGCCGACATGGCCGAAATGCCGGACGAGTGGGCCGACGGGCGCACGAGCCGCATCTGGATCCAGGGCGACCTGCACGCGCAGAACTTCGGCACGTACATGGACTCCGAGGGCACGCTGGTGTTCGACGTCAACGACTTCGACGAGGCCTACCTCGGTTCGTTCACGTGGGACGTCCGCCGGTTCGCCGCGTCCATGGCCCTGCTCGGCTGGCGCAAGGCGTTGCCGGACAGCGTGATCACGAATCTGATCCGCGCCTACGTCTCGGCCTACGTCGCCCAGGTCCGCTCGTTCGCGGAGCACCCCGACGACGAGCTCTTCAGCCTGCGCCTCGACAGCACCGAGGGCGCGCTGCACCGCGTGCTGCAACGAGCCCGCCTCGAGACCCGCATCGACCTGCTGAACGAGAAGACGGTCGTCGTCGACTACGAACGCAGGTTCCGCCGCGACCGCGAAGGCATCCACGAACTGGCGGCGGAGGAGAGCGCCGCCGTCGCGCGGGCCTTCGAGTCCTACCTGGACACGATCCCGACCGGCAAGCGCGCCAGCAGCCGCACCTACACCGTCAAGGACGCGGTGGGCCGCAGTGGCTTCGGCATCGGCTCGGCAGGCCTGCACGCCTACAACATCCTGGTCGAGGGCCGCACGCAGGCGTTGGAGAACGACGTCGTGCTGTCCATGAAGCAGGCGAACGTCGCCGCGCCCAGCCGGATCGTCCACGACGAGGGCATCCGCGAGTACTTCACGGACCACGGCCACCGCACGGCCGTGTCGCAACGCGCGCTGCAGGCCCACGCCGACCCGTGGCTCGGCAACACGCAGATCGACGGAGTCGGCTACGTCGTAAGCGAACTGTCGCCGTACGAGGCCGACCTGGACTGGTCCGACCTCACCGAGCCCGCCGACATGCTGCCCGTCCTCGGCTACCTGGGCAGGGCCACCGCGAAGATGCACTGCGTGGCCGACGAGGACTCCTCGCAGACGCTCGTCGACTTCCAGTGCGAGGAGGCCATCTCGGCGGCGATCGGTGGCCGCGACGAGGAGTTCGCCGACTCGGTCGTGGAGTTCGCGCTCGACTACGCCCGGCAGACGCGCGAGGACCACCGGCTGTTCGTGGACGCGTTCCGGGAGGGGCGGATCAAGGGAGTGGGCGCAACGGCGTGAATATTCATTAGAGGTCTACTCTGATCAATATGCGCATCCTCTTCTCCAGCGTTCCGCAGCACGGTCACCTGCTGCCCCTGTTCCCCCTCGCCCGCGCCTTCCAGGAGCGCGGGCACGAGGTGGCCGTGCTGACCGCCGCCGGAATGGAACCTGTTCTTGCAGCTCAAAGCCTCAGGCACCTGCCGGCGGGGCCGATGCCTGACGTGCTGTTCGCCGAGGTGGCCCGCAGGACCGGAGCCGACCCCGCGAGTGCGCCCACGCCGGACTCGGTGGCCGAGTTCTTCGCGGGCACCCGGATCGACCTCAGCGCGGACGAGGCACTGGAAGCGGTGAAGGACTTCCAGGCTGACCTCGTCGTGGCCGACCTGTGCGACTTCGTGGGACCGTTGGCGGCTGCCGCGATGGACACGCCGGTCGCGACCCTGGCGTACGGCCCGCCGCTGCCGCCGGTGTTCACTGACGCCATGGACACCATGGCCCGCTCGCGGCACGAAGCGCGCGGCCTGCCGTGGCAGCCCCGGAAGTGGCTGCTCGACACCTGGCCCGAGTCGATGCGCGCGGACGAGTGGCAGCAGCCGGAGGGCTGGCTGCCGCTGCGGCCGGAGGCGTTCCGCGAGCCCGGTGCGGCCGGCGCGGCGCTGCCGGGCTCGGTGCGACCGCGGGTGCTCGTGACGTTCGGGACGTTCTTCGGCGAGCCCGCGAAGCTGAGCCCGTGGCTGCGCGCGTTGTCCGCTGTGGACGCCGACGTCGTCGTGACGCTGGGACTCGCTTCCAGGCCGGAGGAGTTCGACGTCGACCACGAGCGGATCACCTTCGTCGGGTTCACGCCGATGGAAGACCTGCTCGACGGCGCGGACGTGGTGGTGACGCACGGCGGCGCGGGCACAACGCTGGCCGCGTTGGCGAAGGGCGTGCCGCTGGTGGTGCTGCCGCAGGGCGCCGACCAGTTCTTCCAGGCCGAACGGGTGGCCGCCGCACGGGCCGGCATCGCGCTCGACCCGCCGTCGCAGACGCCGGAGGCGCTGGTCACGGCGGTGCGGACGGCGCTGGAGGACGTGACCATGCGGGAGAACGTGATGACGATCGCCGGGGAGATCGCCACGATGCCGGACGCGAACGAGGTGGCCGCGATGCTGGAAGCCCGTACATGACCAGGACGTACCGCTCTCCACGCCGTGCGCAGGACGCCGCCGACACCCGGCGGGACATCCTGCGCGCGGCCATGGAGTTGTTCGCGGCCAACGGATACGCGCGCGTGACAGTGGCGGGCATCGCCGAACGTGCCGGGGTGGCGCCCCAGACCGTCTACTCGAGCGCGGGCAGCAAGTCCGAGATCCTGCGCACGCTCGTGGACGAGTCGATCGCCATGAGCGACGCGGCCTCGACCACGCTGGCGATCCGGCAGACCGGCGACCTGGCGTCGGCCCTGACGTTGCTGGCCAGAGGAACCCGCATGGGCAACGAGAGCCAGCAGCAGGTCGTCGAGGTGCTCCACACGGCGCTCCCTGCGCACGAGGACGGCGCCGCGCTCTGGGAGCAGAGCACCGGGGCCTACCGCGAGGCGCTGACGGCCGTGGCGCACCACCTGCGGGACGTGGGGCTGCTGCGGATGGACGTCGAGCGGGCGACGGACGTCCTGTGGTTCTGCTTCGGCTTCGGCGCCTGGCGGGCGCTCGTCAAGGAGTGCGGCTGGACGTGGGACGACGCCGAGCGCTGGCTCGCCCAGCAGGCCATCACCATCTTCGGCGGCTGAGGCCGGGAATGTCCTGCGAGTCGCGGACTTTGTACTGGTGGTGAAGCTCCTCTACGTCTTCGACGCCTACTGCGGCTGGTCGCACGCCTTCTCCGGCACCCTGGAGGCGGTCACGGACCGCCACCCCGACATGCCGGTCCAGGTGATCTCCGGCGGGCTGTTCACCGGCGACCGCCGGGTGCCGATCCGCGAGTTCGGGTTCATCAAGGACGCCAACGTGCAGGTCACGGCACAGACCGGTGCCAGGTTCGGCGAGGCGTTCAACGCCCTGCTCGACGAGGGGACGTTCGTGATGGACTCCGAGGCGGCGGCGCGGGGGCTCATCGCGTTGCGCGAGGCGGCGCCGGAGCGGGTGGCCGAGCTGGCCGTGGCCATGCAGAAGGCGTTCTTCCACGACGGCGCGAGCCTGTCCGACCCGGAGACCTACCGGGCGATCGCGCGGGACTTCGGGCTCGACGCCGACGCCGTCGTGGCCGCGTTCGAGGCCGCGGTTCCCGAGGAGGACTTCGAGCTCGCGGCACGGCTCGGTGTCAGCGGGTTTCCCACGCTGATCGCCGTGCGTGGTTCGGAGATGTACGCGATCGCACGCGGGCACGCCAGTGCCGACGAGGTGGAGCAGCGACTCGCGTCGTTGAGCTGATCTAGCGGATGGCGCCGTGGTGGCGGTTCGTCCACGCGGCCACGGCGGGCAGCACGTCGGTGATCCATTCGCGCGCGGCGGCGGTGAGTTCGTAGCG
>JASLAV010000076.1 GCA_030146905.1 Lentzea sp.
TCGATCACCCTCGTCATCGACCCGGTCGACGGGTCCGCGAACGCCGCGTTCGGCGTTCCCCTCTCCTGCTTCGCCGGTGCGCTCGTCGAGGACGGCACGGCGAAAGAAGCTTTGACCACGTGGTTCGACACGGGCCGTGCGTGGCACGCGCGCGCAGGAGTCCCGACGTCGTTCCGCACGACCGGACGCACCAAGCTGGACGGTGCGTCCGTGTGCCTGATGCGGCCGAAGACCGGCACTCAGGACGCGTGGCTGCGCATCGCGAACCGCGCCGACCGCATCAGGGTCCTGTGCACGACCTGCCTGGAGACCATGCTCGTCGCCGAGGGCACCGTCGACGCCTTCATCGATCCGGGCAGCGACACGCACCGGATCATGGACCTCGCGACGGCACTGGTCACCGTGCCCGCCGCGGGCGGCGTGCTGGTCGACCTGCGCGGACGGCCGTTCACGTTCGAACCCGACCTGACCCACCGGTGGTCGGGCGTGGCGGCAGCGACTCCTCAGCTGGCGGAGGAGCTGATCGCGACCGTGCTGGGTTAGGGCGAGGCAGGGTCAGACGGTGCCCCGCGACTCGACGACGCAGTCGGGTCCGGGAAACACCAGCCCCTCGTGCCCGTCGTTGAAACGGACGAGATAGGGCGGGTGGCCGTCGGTCCCGCGCACTTCGAGAATTTCGCCCAGGCGCTCCTCGAGACCGATGGAGCGGCTGTGGACGTGGAGCCTGTCACCGACTGTTGCTTGCATGGTGCTGCGACACCTCCGGTGTGCGGCGTGAGGCTTGGCGCGTCGAACGCGTCAAAGCCTAGGCCCACACCGGAGGCGCGCAACAGGGCTCAAGTCCTCATCCGCCGCAGGCCGAGGAGACCTTCGCCGCGAGGTCGGCCTTCTGCTGCACCCAGTCCGCGGCGGAGCCGACGTTCTGCATGCCGTTGGCAGCCTCTTCGAGAGCCTTCTTCACCTGCTCGTCCGGAGCGGAGGCCGCGAGGGTCTCGAGCTCCTGCGCCTTGGCCTTGGTGTCCTCCAAGGCCTTCTGCGGGTCGCTCATGTCCGGCGAGAAGCCCACCAGCTGGATCGCGTCAGCGCACAGCTTCACCTTGTCCGCGGTGTCGCTGACGCCCTGGATCGTGTCGCAGGCCGTCAGGCTGCCCAACGCGATGACGGCTGCTGCCAGCGGTCCGACTAGGCGCATTCGCTCTCCTCTGCCCGATGTGTCCGTTTGTGTCACCGTCGACTCTACCGACGAACGTCTTGATCGAGTTGACGTTGGTACAGCTTGCGGATGACGTCGTCGATTTCCGGCTCCACGACGGCGAGGTCGTGGACCTCCACCTGCCGAACCACCTGAGTGATCAACTGCGCCGCCGTCGTCTCCGCTCGCCTGAACGTCAGGTGGTGCCTCAGCCCGCCCGCCTCGCTGCGCACCGCCGTCACTCCGGGGACGTCCGGTGCCGGTCCTGGTTCCCTGAGGTCGATGACGAGCTCGCGTTCCGGCGTGACCTCGGCGCGCAGCTCGTCGAGCGGCCCGTCGGCGAGCACCCGGCCGTGGTCGATCACCATCAACCGGGGGCAGAGGCGCTCGATGTCGTCGAGGTCGTGCGTGGTGAGCAGCAACGTGGTGCCGCGGCGGGTGTTGATGTCCGCGAGGAACTCCCTGAGCCGCTCCTTGGACTCGAGGTCCAGGCCGATCGTCGGTTCGTCGAGCACCAGCAGCTCCGGCGCGTGCAGGAGCGCGGCCGTGATCTCGCCGCGCATCCGCTGCCCCAGCGAGAGCTGCCTGACCGGGGTGAGCAGGAGGTCCTGCATGCCGAGCAGCTCCACGCACTCGTCGAGCCTGGTCCGGTAGTCCTGCGCCGACACGCGGTAGATGGACTTGAGCAGGTCGAAGCTGTCCTGCAGCGGCAGGTCCCACCAGAGCTGGCTGCGCTGGCCGAAGACGACGCCGATGCGCCTCGCCAGATCCCGCCGCTGCCTCGACGGGTCCACGCCGTTGATCCGGATCTCGCCGCTGGTCGGCACCAGGATCCCGGTCAGCATCTTGATGGTCGTGGACTTGCCGGCGCCGTTCGGCCCGACGTACCCCACGGCTTCACCCGCGCTGACGCCGAACGTGACGCCGTCGACCGCCGTGACGGTCTTGTAGTTGCGGCGCAAGCCCTTTGACGTGGCGACCTTGAACTCCCTGCGGAGCTCCCTGACCTCGATCATGATCCCGTTCCCCGGTAGTGCCTGACCGCGAACCGCCACACGAACCCGGCAACGACGGTTGCCAGTGCCGCGACGAGCGGAGATGTCCAGCCGACCCAGCCCGGCAGACCGAGCGGGTCGTCCTTCCCGAGCAGCGCGAGGCTCGGGTAGTACGCCACGAAAGCACCCGGCACGACGAACGCCATCAGCCAGCGCAACGGCCGTGAGTAGACGTTGATCGGGTACGACGTGAAGGCGTTGCTGCCGTACGTGACGGCGTTGGCGAACTCGCGCCCCTCGACGATCCAGAAGCAGATCGAGCACGCCACCACCCAGACCGCGCTGTAGATGACCGCACCCGCGATCGGCGTCATGACGGTCAGCACGACCTTCGCGGGCGACCAGTCGACGGGAACCTGCGTCAGCGCGTAGAACATGACAGCCAGCCCACCCGTGATGCGCCCGATCCTCCTGAGGCGGATGTCGGAGCACATGATCTGCGGCAACGTGCCCAGCGGCCGCATCAGCAGCACGTCGAAGGTGCCGGTGCGGATGTAGGTGGGCAGGTTGTCGAGCTGCCCGGCGAAGAGGTCCGCCAGCCCGAACGC
Source organism: Lentzea sp. (assembly GCA_030146905.1). Next base: position 2,796 of record JASLAV010000076.1, read on the forward strand.
CGCGCCCGCGAACGCGTACATCAGCAGCACCTCGTTCTTCGTGAAGCCGCCGAGCGCGTTGATCTGGGTGAAGAGGATGAGGATGACCAGCAGCTCGTAGCACTGCGCGATCACCTGCGTGACGAAGTCCATCGCGAACGAGGCGCGGTAGGACAGCTGGCTGCGCAGGCGTGCGGTGATGAGCTTCGGGTAGATGACGTCAGCCACCCTGCAACACCACCTTGCGCACCGCGCGCTGCAGTGCGAGGTGACCGAGCCCGAGCATGACCGCGGCCCAGAACGCCTGGTACAGCAGGAGCTTCGGCGCGCTCCCGTGTCCGAGGAACACGTCGATCGGCGCCTGCAGCAACGCCGGGAACGGCGTCATCCACAGCACGTCCCTCGCCCACCCCGGGAAGAACGAGATCGGCACGGTGAGCCCGCAGACCAGGCCGGACGTGACGTTCCAGAACCCGTACAGCCCCCGGTTGTCGAGCAGCCAGAACGCGCTGACGTCGATGAGGAACCGGAACGCGAAGCTGATGACCAGCGCGAATACCGCGCTGAGCAGGAACAACGGCCACTGCGCCGCGGTAGCGGGGAACTGGAACGGGAACAGCAGCATGCCGAACAACATCGGCGGCACGAGCCTGGTCAGGAACGCGTACCCGCTGCGGCCGACGTCCTGCGCGAGCAAAGCGCTCTGCAGGTTCCACGGCCGATAAAGGTCTACTACTACGTCACCGGATCGCACGCGCTCGGCGAGCTCGTTGGTTCCCCACATCAGGATGAACCCGAGCAGCCCCTGCCCGATCCAGACGTACGTGTTGGCGGCAGCGAGGGTGTAGTCCGCGATCTCGCCGTTCGCCGCCTTGAGGGCGGCGGCGAGGATCGCGACCCGCAGCAGGCCGAAGACCACGTTCGTGGTCATTCCGGCCAGCATCGCTTGTCGGTAGGTCGAGTACCTTCGGAATCCAGCAATGATCAAATCGGCGTGAACACGCACGTCGACCTACGTTAGTGACCGTCGCAAGTGGATTTTCTACGACCCGAACGCGCTGGTCACGACTTCGCCCACCTTCGGCTGTGAAGCCAGGCAGAGGAAGTAGCTGCGGGTGCCGTCCTTGAACCCGACCGCGGTGATCTCCCAGCTCGTGGTGTCGACGGTCGGGCGCGTGTTCGCCTTCATCGCCTCGGGCGTGCAGACGCCCTTCACCTCCGCGGAGGCCGCCAGCTCGTCGGAGTCGACCGCCGGGATGTCACCGGAGAGCCATCCGCCCGCGAAGGCCTCCCAGTAGTGCTCGTCCGCGCAGCTGCCGACCTTCCGCGTCGTTGCCGGCATGCCGCCGAAGTTGTTGATCCCGCGGAAGCAGGTCGACTGGTCGACGCAGAACGCCTCGCCGCACTTCTTGAGGAACGGCGGGACGTCATCGGCTCCACCCTGCTGCGTCGTCGACGCCGGCCCGGGTCCCTGCGCGTTCGTCTGCTCCTTGCCGAAGTGGTTCCACGCGAACACACCCGCGGCAACGGCCACGACGAGCCCCGCCGCGGCCGCGACCAGAGGCCACTTCCTGCGCTTGGACGAGGCGGTGACCGGCACGGTCGGCTGCCGCATCGGGTCGCGCAGCTCCTCGCGCAGCTGAGCGGCACTGGCCGTCCGCAGGTGGGCGTCCGGGTGCAGCGCCCTCGCCAGCGCGTCGTGCAATGCCGTCGGCACCCCGTCCACGGCGGGCACCGGCCTGCGCAGGATCTCGCCGAGCTGGTCGAAGCTGCTGATCGGCCACGGGACCGGGCGCGGCGGCTTGCCGGCGAGCAACGTGTAGAGCGTCGCGGCGAGCGAGTAGACGTCGGCCTGGGGCGTCGGCTCGGCCATCGCGAACGCCTCCGGCGCCGCGTAGCTCGGGCTCAGCGCGTCCCTGGTGACCGTGCTGCCGCCCTGCGCGTCCACCAGCGCCGCGAGCCCGAAGTCGGCGAGCTTCGGCGTGCCGTACCGGTCGACGAGGATGTTGCCGGGCTTGATGTCCCGGTGCAGCACACCTTCCTGGTGCGCGGCGGCGAGCGCGTCCGCGAGCTTGATGCCGAGGTCGCGCACCTGTTCCGGGTGCAGCGGCCCCTGGCGGTCCAGCTGGTCGGCGAGCGACCCGCCGGTGCAGAGCTCCATGACGATGTAGGGCGTGCCCCAGGCGGTGATGTTCGCGTCGTGCACCCCGACGACGTGCGGGTGCCCGGACAACTTGGCCGCGGCGTGCGCCTCCCGCAGGAACCGCCGCCGGTCCCGCTCGTCCACCAGCACCCGGTTGTCGATCTTGACCGCGACGTCTCTGGCGAGCTGGGCCTGGTGGGCGCGGTAGACGGTGGCGAATCCGCCGGCGCCCAGCGGCCTCAGGTTCGACAGGCCGGGGATGTGTGGTGCGGTCACGCGCGGCAGCCTAGCTCCGCGCCCCGACAATCCTGTTTCAGACCATGCAGTCGAGTGCGCCACTGCGGAGAGCGTGTTCGCCGGTGTTGTCGTCGTCCGACCAGAGGGCGAGCTTCTTGCCGTTGACGCAACTGGGCGAGACGGCGAAGCCCTCGAGGTTCACGTCCGGCAGCTCGGCAGGCCGGTCGTACGTCGCCGCCGTCGTGAACTTCCCGCCGACGATGGCGAGCGTGGCCGACCTGCCGTCGCAGTTGTCGTCGCACGTCGCCCACAACCTGTTGCCGTCGAACTCCAGACCCATGACCTGCCTGTGCCCACTGGCGAACCTCGCGACAAGCACGGCCCCGGCGCTCTGGAGGGCGTACAGGAAGATCTCGCCGGTGGCTTCGAGCCCGACCGCCACCAACCCGGTTCCGTGCCCCGGATGGTCGGCAGGGTCGTACAGCTTCCCGGTGTCGGTTTTGAACCCCTGCCGCGTCAGGAACGAGTCCGGCACCCACGAGATGGCCTCGGGCCCGTCGTTGGGATCGACCGACGGCATCCCCGGCAGCGGCCACTCCTCGGTGCCGGACGTGCCGTACCTGAGCACAGTCGGCGCACTGACGTCCTCGTCGTCGTTGTCCCGCTCGGCGACGACGAACAGCCCGTCCGGCGTGCTCACCACACCCTCCGCGTCAGGAGCACCCCGCCCGTCCGCGAACGTCAACGACCGCTTCCGGTCCACCTTCCACATGCCACCACCCGGCACGAGCCGGTAGAGCGTGGGCGGGCTGTTCTTCACCGCCCACACGACGTCAGCGCTCTCGAACGACAGCCCGCTGAGGTTCTTGCCGAACACACCGGTGCCGTCAGCCGCCCTGGCGGCCGAGTCGCCAGGCCACGTGGTCGCGGCCTCGCCCTGCACGGTGCCCAGGCCGACCGCGACGACCGTGAGAACGCCAAGTGCCTTGAAGCGCAACGCCCCTTCTTCCCCGAGGCGCGACGGCACCTCGTCCAGGTCGGCGTGCGTCCAGTGCTACCAGACGACGAAGCCCGGTGCTACTTCTTGGCGGCGGCCTTGGCGGCCTTGGCGGCCTTCTTGAAGTCGCGAACCTCCAGCAACGACTGCTGGTCCGTCACGTCGGCCACGCTGCGACGGCTTCCGTCCTCGCCGTAGTGCCCGGCAGCCTCGCGCCACCCCGCCGGCGTGACGCCGAACTGCTTGCCCAGGAGGGCCAGGAAGATCTTGGCCTTCTGGTCACCGAACCCCGGCAACGCCTTGAGCCGCTTGAACACCGTCTTCGCGTCGTCATCGGCCCAGATCCCGGTCACGTCGCCGTCGTACCGCTCGACGACGAACTGCGACAACGCCTGGACCCGCTTGGCCATGGAGGCGGGGAAGCGGTGCACGGCCGGTGGCGTGGCCATGGTGACGGCGAAGGCCTCGGGGTCGGCCTCGGCGATGCGGTGCACGTCCAGGCCGCCCATGCGGTCGGCCAGGACCTTGGGGCCGGAGAAGGCCTTCTCCATCGGTATTTGCTGGTCGAGCAGCATGCCGAGCAACAGCGCGAACCGGTCTTCTGCCAGGAGGGCGTCGGCTTCGGGGTTCTGCGCGAGGCACACCGTGCGGGTCATGGCGGCAATGCTCGCATGTGGACCGGAGCCGTGCCGCGAGTGCCGCGTCAGGCGCCGGCCACCCGGACCTCCGACACCACCTGGCGCACCAGCAGGCGCAGCGCCTCCCGGTCCACCGTTGCCGGGTCGTCGGCCAGCCAGTCGCCGATCTCCCGCACGAACTGCTCCGGGGTCATCGGCGGCACCTCGAAGTCGAGGTCGTCGTCGCAGGTGACCTCGCCGGAACGGCTCGGGTAGACGATGAGGGCGCCGCGGACCTCCAGCCAGGGCAGGAACTCGGCGAAGCGTTCGACGCCGTCGAGCAGCTGGGTGCCGCCGCCTCGGAACGGGTGGCCGTTGCGCCAGAGTTCGCCGTCCTCGTCGCAGTAGTAGTGGCCCGGCAGCCATGACTTCGACTCGATCAGCACCAGGCGGCGGCCGCAGAGCAGGGCGTGGTCGATGTCGGTGAAGACGGAGCCCGGCCAGGCCAGGCCGTGGAAGATGCGCACGCCCGGTAGCTGCGTCAGGTACTCGGTCAGCAGGCCGGCGGTCAGCCTTTCGCGTCTGTTTTCACCCGGACGGCCGAAGATGGTGTTCCCGTCGTACTCGCCGGCGAACGCCCGCTCGGCTCGCGCGAGGGTCATGTAGCGGCGCACCAGCCGGAACGCTCCGTAGCCGGCGGCGGCCACCAGGGGGAGCCAGACGGCCAGCAGGAGTGGGGACAGCGTCATCGTGAACGGCAGCAGCAGGACCAGCCAGCCGCCGATCGCGGCCGCTGCGGGGGCGTGGCCCAGGCCCGTCGCGGGGACGTAGCGCACGCGTGCGCCCAGGTCGATGCGGTTCCACCAGTCCATCGAGCCGAGGTCGACTCGGGGGCGTGGCGCGGTGTAGTTCGGGTCGTCGCCGAAGTCGCGCAGCCTGCCCGTGTGGCCCGTTCGACGAGGTCGCGGGCGGGTTTGGGGGCGCGCGACCGGGGGTGCCGCCGGAGTTGGGCGGTCGTAGTCGGCGCGGCGGACCGGGTCCTTCAGCGTCTCGTAGGCCTCTTGGAGCAGGCGGAAGCTGCCAGACGTCCCACCCGCGTCGGGGTGCATGACCTTGGCGAGTGAGCGGTATGCCGACTTGATCTCCGAGGCGCTGGCGCCCCGGCTGACACCGAGCAACTCGTAGTAGTCGATCCCTGGCACGACACCGTCCAGTCCGAGGTTGATGGACGAACCTTATTGGGTCCAACACTTTCGCAGGGCATACGGCCCGCGATTCGCCGACTAGTGTGAGTGGTGCGGTGGCGATGGGGCCTGTAGCGCAGTGGTCGACGCGCCCTCCGGAAGGGAGGGAGAACGCCGGTTCGAATCCGGCCGGTCCCGCTCAGCATCCGGGTTTCCTCCTTCCCCACTACCTCGTACGGATGGGGTGTGCCCGCGGTTCGAACCGTCTGGTCCTTTGTGGACGTACGGCTGCGCGGGTGGCTGCACCGAAAACGCCGGTCGCGCAACTCGAGGCACGAGTTGCCGGCTTGGGCGGCCTGCCGCAGTCTTCGGCGCATGGCGACCTGTGACGTCTGTGGCAACGAGTACTGGATGGCCTTCGAGGTGCGCACCGTCGGCGGTGGCGTGCACACGTTCGACAGCTTCGAGTGCGCGATCCAACGGCTCGCGCCCCGCTGCGAACACTGCGACTGCCGCGTGATCGGGCACGGTGTGGAGGTGGAGGGGCAGTTCTTCTGCTGCGCCCACTGCGCCCGGATGGGCTCGTCCGACCTGGGCTCCCAGATCCGCGACACCGTGGGCACACATCCGGGCTGAACCCGGAAGGGCTGGCCTCGAAGCTCAGCGGCACGGGCGGCGAGAAGTCGGCACGCATCTGAGACGGTTCGGCGGTCACTTCCTCTCACTTCATGCCAAGTGGAGGGGGTTATCCATTTACGGGACTACGGTCGGGAGCATGGACTTCAAGGCACCTCTCGTCCGCCGCGTGAACAGGGTGATCGTCGGCCTGCGCGACGCTCCGCTCGTCGGGAAGCTCGTGCGCAGGGGCATCACGGTCGTCTCCTACACGGGTCGGCGTTCCGGTCGCACGTTCACCACGCCCGTTGGCTACCAACGCAAAGGCGACGTCGTCGACATCAAGGTGATGATGCCGGACGCCAAGACCTGGTGGCGCAACTTCACCGGCGAGGGTGGTCCGCTCACGCTGGAGCTCGATGGCGCGCAACGGACCGGACATGCGACATCGCACCGTGACGACAAGGGTCGTGTCACGGTGCGAGTGCGGCTGTAGGACGTCAGACCGCCAGAGCGGCCAGGCGGCGGTGCTCCAGAAACGCCGCCACCAGGTAGGCGCCGCCGCCCAGCACGGTCAGCACCCCGAAGAAGCCGGGCGCGGGCACGAACAGCGCCGCCGACGCGATCAGCGCGAGCCAGGTGCCGAGGTTGTGGTGCAGGGCGTTGCGGCGGACGGCGCCCTCGGCGATGTAGATGAGTCCGACCACGATGCCGGAGCCCGC
>JASLAV010000116.1 GCA_030146905.1 Lentzea sp.
CCTGGTCATCGGCGTGATGATGTGGGCGTTCTACGCCGGCGTCGACCCGGTGAAGGACCTGGGGCTGGGCAACAAGGACGAGCTGTTCGCCCACTTCATCGTCAACGACCTGCCGAGCGGCCTGTCCGGTTTCGTGATCGCCGGGATCCTGGCGGCCGCGCTGTCGTCGTCGCTGGGCGCCTTGGCCTCCAGCACGGTCACGGACATCTACGAACGCATCCGCAAGACCCCGATGACCGATGAGGAACGCCTGCGCCACGGCCGGATCTGGACCGTGGCGTGGGCCGGGCTGCTGATCGTCTGCGCGGGTCTGTTCGCCTCCTCGAACAAGACCACGGCGGACCCGATCGTGGTGCAGGCGCTCGGCATCGCCGGCTACACCTACGGCGCGCTGCTCGGGGCCTTCCTCCTCGGCCTGGTCTTCAAGCGCGTCACGCAGGTGGACGCGATCATCGCGTTCGTGTCGACGGTGCTGGTCGTCGGTTTCGTGATCCTGGGGGTCAAGTTCGTCGGCAGCACGCCGACGATCGACTTCGCGAAGGCCGACGCCACCAGGAAGTCCCTGACCGGCTGGTGGAACACGCCCCTGGGGGTGGCGGTCACCCTGCTCGTCGGTGGGTTGCTGTCACTGCGGCACTCACGCGGTGTGGCGGTAGGCGACGAGCTCGATGTGAAGACGAAAGCCTAGGCGGGCGAACATCTTCTGCGAGGACTCGTTGCCGGAGTAGATCGACGCGGCGGCCTGCGGTCGTGCACCGTGGTCCGCCGCGAGTTTCCACAGCAGTTCGGTGACGAGCGCGGCACCCACGCCCTGACCCCGGACGCCGGGTTCGACGGCCACGAAGTCGATGTAGTACTCCTCCGGCTGCGCCTTGCCGGCGGCGTACCCGAGCACGCGCTGGCCGTCCATGGCGACGACGACCGTGCGGGTCTTCGGATCGGAGTCCACGAGTTGTTTGCCGGACAAGTACGTCCGGGGGAAACATCGTTCGTGCAGGACGGCGACGGCCTCGTGCACGAAGGGGTCGGTCGGGAGGACGCGCATCTCGCGTTCGCTGGGGCACTTCGCGTCCCGCAGCAGCAACGTGCGCAGATCGCCGTTGTCCAGCACGTGGATGGCGCTCGCCTTGCCGGCTGAGAAGCCGTGCCGTTCGGCGAACGCGGCCAGCCGCCGGTGAGCGGTGTGGCCGTAGAGCTCGAGGTCGGTGATGCCGGTGAGGAGCTCGGCGGCGCGCCGGAACATCGCGTCGGCGGTCTGGTCCCAGATGCGGCTGCCCGCCGGGTGGTTGACCGGTACGTCGACGAACGGGCCGTGCAGCCACGCGCGGTTGAGCTCCTGGTCGATCTCCACGCTGAGCATGCCGGTGATGTTGTCGTCGGCGTCGACGGCCACGACCGTGCAGTCGGCCCAGCTGGGCTCGAACTCGCCGAGCTCGGCGCGGAGCTCTTCGACTGTCTCACCGAGGTACCCGATGTGGTGCGCCTTGTCGGCCTGGAGCCGGACCAGCAGCGCCATCGTGGCGCCGAGGTCGCCAGGTTCGGCGAAACGGATGTCGTACATGAGAGGAATGGTTGCTCGCACGGCCGTTCGAAGCGAGGGAGTTTTCCGGACGGCCAGAGCCACGAGCGTGCGGGCGCGCGGCTCTATAGAATCGCGTGGATGCCCTCCGTGCGAGAACTGGAAGAGCTGGTGGCCGCGCAGCGAGCCGCGCTCGGCGCCGACCACCCCGAAACCATGGCCGTCCGCACCGACCTGGCCGGGTCCAGGGCGCATGCGGGTGACTTCAGGGGAGCGATCACCGAGTTCAGGGCGCTGGTGAAGGACCGCACCGCGACAGCGGGCGCTGACGACCCCCTGACGCTCGGTGCCCGCCTGAGCCTGGTGAGGGTCCTGGGCACCGCGTCGCAGCTCACGAAGGCCATCGGCGTCTGCGAGCCCCTGCTGCGCGACCAGCTGCGCGTGCTCGGTCCCGAGCACGCGGACACCCTGGAGACCCGCCAGCTGCTCGCCAGCCTGCGCTACGCGGCCGGTGACGCCGAGGGCGCCGTCGAGGCGCTCGAGCAGTTGCTGGCGGCCCTGTCGCACGTGCTCATGCCCACCCACCAGCGGATCACGCGGCTCAAGCGCGACATCGAGTTCCTGAAGCGCTCGGCCTGAGGTGGGAGACAACACTCACACCGGCGTCGGGGCGACACCGAGATTCGGGCTTGCAGGGCTGGTGAGGGTGGGGGACTCTTTTACAGTGAGTGAGGAAACGATCCAACTCGATCTCAACGAATCCGGGGTGGCCGTCGACCTGCCCTTGCCGCCGAACAACCGGGACGGTGTCCAGGGTGTTCCGTATCGGCCGGTCGAATTCCGAGACGATGATCTGCCGGCCGCGCTGGAACGTGCTGCCGCCTGGTTGCGGCAGACCCAGGAGTGGCTGGGCGAGCCCGTGGACGTCATCGCAGTGCATCTCGACTACGACGACACCCATGGCAACCCGTACTACGACCTCAAGTTGCTCTGCAACGACGAGGACCTGGCGGGCGTGCCCAAGGTCATGCGAGAACACGAAGGGGCCGCTACCGGCCAGTAGCCGTTACGGCTACCGTTCGGAAGCATGTCGGATCGCGTATATCCCCCGGTGATCGCCGCAGCGAAGCTCATGTTCAAGGTGCTGGACCTGCGGATCACCGTCGAAGGGGCGCACCACGTCCCGCGGACGGGTGGAGCAGTGCTGGCGTCCAACCACGTCAGCTACCTCGACTTCATCTTCGCGGGCTACGGTGCGCACCCTTCAAAGCGCCTCACGCGGTTCATGGCGAAGCACGAGATCTTCGCCAACAAGATCGCAGGCCCGCTCATGCGTGGCATGCACCACATCCCCGTCGACCGGAGCGCGGGCCAGGCCTCCTACCAGCAGGCACTGTCCGCGCTCCGCACCGGCGAGGTGGTCGGGATCTTCCCAGAGGCCACCATCAGCCGTTCGTTCACGGTCAAGGACATCAAGTCCGGCGCGAACCGTCTGGCGCACGAGGCCGGCGTTCCGCTCATCCCCGTCGCGTTGTGGGGCACCCAGCGGCTCTGGACCAAGGGCCGTCCCAAGGACCTGACCCAGCGGCACGTGCCGATCACCATCCTCATCGGTGAGCCGTTCGAGGCCTCCCCCGACGACTCCGGTGACGTCGTGCTGCGCAAGCGCATGCAGGACCTGCTGGAGACCGCGCAGTCCCGGTACCCGAACGAGCCGGGCGCGTGGTGGGTTCCTGCCCACCTCGGCGGCACCGCCCCGACGCCGGAAGAGGCGGCCGAGCTGGACAGGAGGGGTCGCTGACCAGCTCGTACAAGGTTTTCACAACACCGTTCGGGCACAGTGGTACTGCGCACCCGAGGCGGTGAGGTGCAACTGGGGGAGCTCACCGCCGACGGCGCCAGGATGGGTCAGCACGGTGATGGGGGACTTCCCCACCCTTCGGGGCCGGGGAAGGTCACCGCGCTGGCACAGCCTGAGGCAGAGACCGCGGCCGAAGCTCGGTTCAGCCCCCAGGCACCGCTCCGGCCGCCCTCTCACGCCTCGGCTTCCGCCGGTTGCGGCGCAGCTGCAGAAGGTTCAGCAGGCTTTGCGGCCGCACGCGCGGGCTCGTCGGCGGACGAGCGCAGCCGCTGCGAGATCACCTGCGAGATGCCGTCACCGCGCATCGAGACGCCGTACAGCGCGTCCGCGATCTCCATGGTCGGCTTCTGGTGCGTGATGATCAGCAGCTGCGACCGCTCCCGCAGCTGCTCGAACAGGCCGATCAGCCGGTGCAGGTTCGTGTCGTCCAGCGCCGCCTCGACCTCGTCCATCACGTAGAACGGTGAGGGGCGGGCGCGGAAGATCGCGACCAGCATCGCGACCGCGGCCAGCGACTTCTCGCCACCGGAGAGCAGCGACAGCCGCTTGACCTTCTTGCCGGGCGGGCGCGCCTCCAGCTCGATGCCGGTGGTCAGCATGTCGTCGGGCTCTGTGAGCACCAGACGGCCCTCGCCGCCGGGGAACAGGACCTTGAAGACGATCTCGAACTCGCGCGCCACGTCCTCGTAGGCCAGCGAGAAGACCTCCAGGATCTTGTCGTCGACCTCCTTCACGACGGTCAGCAGGTCGCGGCGGGTGTCCTTGATGTCCTCGAGCTGGGTCGAGAGGAACTTGTAGCGCTCCTCCAGCGCGGCGAACTCCTCCAGCGCGAGCGGGTTCACCTTGCCCAGCAACGAGAGGTCGCGCTCGGCGCGCTTGGCGCGGCGGGCCTGCGTGTCGCGGTCGTACGGCATCGGCTGCGGCTCGGAGACCTGCTCACCGCGTTCCTTGGCAGCCTGGTACTCGGCCATCTCCGCGGCGGAGGCGGGCACGGGGACGTCCGGCCCGTACTCGTTGATCAGGTCGTCGAGACCGATGCCGAAGTCCTCGGCGATCTTGGTCTCGAGCTGCTCGATGCGCAGGCGCTGCTCGGCCCTGAGCACCTCGTCGCGGTGCACGGCGTCGACGAGCTTCTCCAGCTCGCCGGACATCTCGCGGACCAGGTTGCGGACCTGGGTCAGCAGGAGCTCGTGCTGGGAACGGCGTTCCTGGGCCTGGTCGCGTTCGCGGGCGGCACGGGCCAGCGAGATCTCGATGCGTTCCAGCGCCTGCTCGCCGCCACGGACCACGGCCTTCGCCACGACGGCACCGCGTGCACGGTGAGCCGTGGCGCGGGCGTGGCGTTCACGTGCCTCACGTTCGGCACGGGCCGCACGACGCAGCGCGTCCGCCTTGCCCTGCACCGCACGCGCGCGCTCCTCGGCGGTGCGCTGCACGAGCCGTGCGTCCATCTCGGCCTGACGCGCGGACGCGAGCTCGGCGGCCAGCGCGTCGCGCTGCTCGGTGTCCGGCTCGTCGTCGAGCGTCTGCTCCTCCTCGGCCATCAGCAGCCGCTCTTCGAGCTCGCCCAGCTTCATCAGGGCTTCCTCGCGGGAGCGCTCGACCTTGGCGCGCTGCTCGCTGATGCGGCTGACCTCGGCCTCGGCGGCCCGCACCGCGGTGGCCATCCGGTTCAGCCGTTCGCCGGAGCGGGCCTGGCGGACCTTGGCCTCCTGCACGGCCTCCTTGACCGCGTCGAGCACCTTGCGGCGGGCCTGCTGCTCGGCGCGGGCGCCCTCCAACGCCGCCGACGCGTGCTCCAGCGCGCGTTCCGCGGTCGCCAGCTGCTCCTGGGCCTCGTCGACGGCGGCCTGGACCTCGATCACGCTCTGGCCCCGGCCGCCCGATCCACCGACGGCCCAGTCCGCGCCGAAGAGGTCGCCGTCGCGCGTCACCGCGCGGACGTTCAGGCTGGCGGCGGTGTCCAGGTCGTCCACCACGGCAAGGCGGTCCAGCGCGCGAGCGAGTGCCGGACGCAACGCCTCGGGGGCGTGCACGACGTCGATCGCCCAGCGCGCGCCGTGCGGAAGGGAGCCCCACCGCGAGGTGTCCACAGTGGACCCGTGCGAGCCGATCAGCACGCCCGCGCGTCCGGCGTCCTTCTCCTTCAACAGCTTCAACGCCGCGAGCGCGCCGTCACCGGAGGACACCGCGACGGCGTCCGCGATCGGGCCGAGCGCGGCGGCCAGCGCCACCTCGAAACCCGGCTCGACGGTCAGGAGCGCGGCCACGGAACCCAGCAGGCCCGGCACGTCCGACGCGAGCAGCGCGCCGGCGCCGTCCTTGCGGGTCAGGCCCAACGACAGCGCGTCGACGCGCGCACGCCACGACGCGATGTCGCGTTCCGCGGTGCGTTCGGCCTTGACCAGCTCCTCGACGCGCTGCCTCGCCGCGTCGTTGGACTGCACGGCCTGGCGGTGGCGTTCGTCGAGGCCGTGGTCGTCCTCGTCCTCGGTGCCGGTGATCTCGCGGACCTCCGCCAGCTCCATCGACGCGAGCTCGACGCGTTCGGACGCCTCGGCCAGCGTGACGGACAGCCGTTCGATCTCCTCCGCGGTCGCGCTCGTCTTGCTGCGCAACGCTTCCACCTGACCGGACAGGCGGGCGAGGCCCTCCCTGCGGTCGGCGATCGCGCGGACGGCCGCGATGTGCGCCTTCTCCGCCTGCGAGACCATGCGCTCCAGCTCGGACCGCGTCTCGACGGCCTCCGCGAGCGCGATGCGGGCCTCGGTCACGCCCTCCTGGAGCTCCAGCTCCATCTCGGCGGTCTCCTCGGCCTCGCGGTCGAGGTCGTCGGGGTCGCGGCCCCTGCTGGGCGCGTCCACGTCGGCGGACAGGTGGCGGGCGCGTTCGGCGGCGAGGCGGACGGTGCCGCGGAGGCGTTCCTCCAGAGCGGACAGCCGGTACCAGGTGTCCTGCGCTGCCTGCAGCTTCGGCGAGTCGGCCGCGACGCGCTCCTCCAGCTCGTTCTGCTGGTACTGCGCGGCCTGCAACGCCTTCTCGACCTCGGCGCGGCGCTGGCGGGCCTTCGCCTCGTCGTGCTCCTCCTGCGCGATGGCCTCGCGCTGCGTCACGAGGTCGTCGGCGAGCAGGCGGAGCTTGCTGTCCCGCAGTTCGGACTGGACGGTCTGCGCGCGACGGGCGATCTCGGCCTGCTTGCCGAGCGGCTTGAGCTGGCGGCGCAGCTCCGCGGTGAGGTCGGTGAGGCGCGTCAGGTTCGCCTGCATCGCCTCCAGCTTGCGCAGCGCCTTCTCCTTGCGCTTGCGGTGCTTCAGGACGCCGGCGGCCTCTTCGATGAACGCGCGCCGCTCCTCCGGTTTGGACTCGAGGATGGCGGCGAGCTGGCCCTGTCCGACGATCACGTGCATCTCGCGGCCGATGCCGGAGTCGGACAGCAGTTCCTGGATGTCCATCAGGCGGCACGAGTTGCCGTTGATCTCGTACTCGGTGGCGCCCTCGCGGAACATGCGGCGGGTGATCGACACCTCGGTGTACTCGATCGGCAGCATGCCGTCGGCGTTGTCGATCGTCAGCGTCACCTCGGCGCGGCCGAGCGGCGCACGGCCGGACGTGCCGGCGAAGATGACGTCCTCCATCTTGCCGCCGCGCAGGTCCTTGGCACCCTGCGTGCCCATCACCCAGCGCAGCGCGTCGAGCACGTTGGACTTGCCGGACCCGTTGGGGCCGACCACGCAGGTGATGCCGGGCTCGAAGCGCAGCGTGGTAGCCGAGGCGAAGGACTTGAAGCCCTTCAGCGTCAGGCTCTTGAGATGCACGCCGCGCAGAGTACCCAAGCGCTTGCCACGGACGGGGGAGGCATGGCCTGAGCTGCGTTTCTAGGGACGGAGAGTCACCAGCAGCCCACTTTCGTCCGACACCTCCAGGCGATCGATCTCCTCGACCCTGAACGACGTGGAGCCGGGAATCCGCTCGTCAGGGCCGTGCGAGGACCCCCACCAGCCGCCGACCTCCCGCTGCCCCCGCCGGTCGAACACGATGACCTTGCAGCGCGCACCCGGTTTGACGTCGCCGAGCTTGAACCACATCTCGGTGCCCCACGACTTGGAGACCATCGAGACCTCGCCGTCCACGCCGGTGCCGGGGTCTTCGGCCGCCCACGTCGGTGCGGGCGGGGCCTGCGCGAACAGGATCCCGCCCGCCAGCGCGAGGGTCACCAGGACGGCCGCGCTCGCCAGTGCCACGCGGCGCTGGCGGTTCGGCTTCGGCGGGCGGGCGGGGATCTCGTCGAGGTTCTCGACGTCCTCCGCGGTCAGGCGGCCGAGCAGGCCCGGCAGCGGTGCCAGCCGCAGCATCTCGGCCTGGCAGGTGTCGCAGGTGCCGAGATGGCGTTCGAACGCGGCTCGTTCCCCCAGGTCGAGCGAGCCGAAGAGGTAGGCGCCGACGTCGACGGTGTGCTGGCAGCTCACGCCCCGGTCACCCCTCTCTCCTCCAGTGCGTCGCGCAGCGCCCGCAGCGCGTAGAAGCAGCGCGACTTGACCGTGCCCGGCGGGATGCCGAGCGTCTTGGCGGCCTCCGCGACGGTGCGGCGGCGGTAGTACAGCTCGATGACGACCGTCCGGTGCTCAGGCGTGAGCGCCCGCAGCGCCGACGCGATCTGCCACGTCTGCAGCACGTGCTCGACCTGGTCGCTGACCGGCGGCAGGTTCACCGGTTCGAGCGGCACCTCGGTCGCACGTGCGTTGCGGCGGCGGTATCCGGAGATCACCAGGTTCCTGGCGACCGTGTAGAGCCACGGTGCCGCGTCGTCCGGTTTCAGCTCTTCGTGGTGCCGCCACGCGCGGAGCAGGGTCTCCTGCACGACGTCCTCCGCCAGCTGGTAGTCGCCGTCGACCAGCCGCAGCACGTAGTGCAGCAGCGGGCCTCTCCAGCGGTCGTACAGCTGGATGAGGACGTCTTCGGAGGAGTCCACGATCTCCTACTACGCCATCCCTCCCGAGAAGGTTCAGCGCTCGACGAAGCCGGTCAGGCCTCCCCTGGCGGCGGACCACTGCTCACCGACAGCGTCGACGTGTCCGGGCGTTTCACCCGTTCGAAGAGCCATCAGCAGTTGTTCACACTTCTCCCGCGGACCCTCCGCGACAACCTCCACCCGCCCGTCCGGCCTGTTCGAAGCGCTGCCGACCAGCCCCAGCTCCAGTGCTCGGGCTCGGGTCCACCAGCGGAAACCGACACCCTGCACCCGTCCACGCACCCACGCGTTCAGTCGTACGTCCACCTCCGAATGGTTGCGTAGTGACCCAAGGTGATCGATGACGCACTCTGGGGTTGTCACCCATTAGTGGTACGGTCCCGACCCGTGAGTGCCCGCAGCCTCTTACTCGGCCTGCTGATCGGTGCGACCGGCGTCGGCGGTCTCGTCGTCACC
Organism: Lentzea sp.; assembly: GCA_030146905.1. The sequence continues at coordinate 8,806 of JASLAV010000116.1, forward strand.
GGGACCTCCCCTCTCGGCATCAGCTTCACGAATGCCGCGCAGAAGGAGAGCACCGAAGCAGCGAACAAGTTCGGCACAGGCAACGCCGCGGCGCCCAACGGGCAGCCCACCTCCGAAGACAACACCGCCGGTGTCGGCACCCCCACCGCCTCGTCGTCCTCCTCCGCTCCCACCACCTCGACGACGACCAGCGCGCCGCCTTCCTCTTCTTCTTCCTCGTCAGCGGCTCCCACCACCACGACGACGCCTCCCGAGGCGCCGAAGCCGCCGAACAACCCGCCGCCACCGCCCGCCGACCAGACGGTGGAACAGGCCGTGCTCGCGCTCGTGAACGACGCCCGCGCCGCGAAGGGCTGCAAGCCCCTCGCGATCGACAGCCGCATCACGACCGCCGCACAGGCGCACAGCACCGACATGGCGACGAAGAAGTACTTCTCGCACACGTCGCAGGACGGCAGGACCTTCGACGTGCGGATGAAGCAGGCCGGCTACCCGCGGCCCGGCGGCGAGAACATCGCGCAGGGCTACCGCACGGCGGCACAGGTCATGGACGGGTGGATGAAGAGCCAGGGCCACCGCGAGAACATCGAGAACTGCAGCTTCACCACCATGGGCGTGGGACTCGACACCCGTGGCAACTACTGGACCCAGAACTTCGGTCGCTGACGCTTCGAGCAGGGGAAACATTCGTGTACGAGAGCCCGGAACCGGACTCGCGCTCGCGCTTCTTCCGCGGTGCACCCCAGGTCGTCCTCGCCGCGTCGGGCGTGGTGCTGGCCACCGTCTTCGCCGCCGTCGCCTCGCTCGCAGCGGGCTCGGACTCGGCCAACGAGACGCCGGCGACGCAGCCTCCGCGCAAGGAGGCCGTGCGTGACGCGTTGAGCGTCGTGCCGACGTCCGCGCCGACGTCGTCCTCCGTCGAGGTGACCTCGTCGTCGTCCACCGTGACGACCACGACGTCGACGGCCACCACGACGAAGAAGACGACGCGCGTCACGACCATCACGCGTCCTGACGGCACGACGACCACGGTCACGACCGATGACCCGCCGCCGGTGAACACGTCCACGTCGACGCCGACGAGCAACCCCACGACGACGACGGAATCGACGACGACGAGCACCTCCACGACGGTCCCGACGACAACGACTTCCACGCCGTAGGGTTACGCCAGTCATCACGTCGTGACTCAGAGCTACACGAAGGTGTGGCCTGACTGAGGCGTTGGTGCAATTCCGCCGATAACTCGAACGCAAGTCCATCCGACCGGGTTTCCCACGAGGAGATGGGTGTGTTCGAGGAAGATCCTTCGCAGTCACCGGCCGCCGAGCAGGCGCAGGGGAAGAAGCGCGCGGGCACGGCGGTGGTGCTGGCTGCGGGCGGCGTGGTCGTCGCGACCCTGTTCGCCACGGTGGCCTCCATGCTCGCCGCGTCCGGCAACGAGGCGACCCCGGAGCGCACGTCGGCCGATGTCGTCCAGACGATCACGAGCGTGGCGCCGGATGGCAGCACCAGCACGGTCGTCGTGACCGTGTCCTCGGGTGCGCCGAAGTCCTCCACCGCGACGCCGGACCGCAAGCCCGCCGCACGGTCCCAGGAGCAGCAGAAGCCCGGTGCCCCCGAGCAGCCGCAGGTGACCACCAACCCGGCCGAGCCGACGCAGCCGCAGAGCAACCCGCCTTCGTCGTGGCCGGAACCGCCCGCGTCGACGTCGTCCACGTCGTCGGCGACGACCGAGCCGCCGGCGTCCTCGTCGCCGAGCTCCGCCTCCCCCGCCCCGCAGCCCCAGGGCTAGGGCTCGAACCGGTAGCCCATGCCGGGCTCGGTCAGCAGGTGCCGGGGCCGCGCGGGCTCCGGTTCCAGCTTGCGCCGCAGCTGTGCCAGGTAGACCCGCAGGTAGTGGGTCTCCTTCTCGTAAGCGGGCCCCCACACCTCGCGCAGCAGGTGCTTCTGCGCGACGAGCTTGCCCGCGTTGCGCGCCAGGACCTCCAGCAGGCCCCACTCGGTGGGCGTGAGGTGGACCTCGGCGGAGTCCTTGAGCACGCGCTTGGCCGCCAGGTCGACGGTGAACGAGGCGGTCCGCACGATCGGCTCGTCCTCCGGCCCGGCGACGGCCGAGCGGCGGACGGCGGCCCTGAGGCGCGCGAGGAGCTCGTCCATGCCGAACGGTTTGGTCACGTAGTCGTCCGCGCCGGCGTCCAGGGCGTCGACCTTGTCCGCCGAGCCGGTGCGGGCGGAGAGCACGATGATCGGCATGGTGGTCCAGCCGCGCAGGCCTGCGATGACGTCCGTGCCGTCCATGTCCGGCAGGCCCAGGTCCAGCACGACGACGTCCGGTTTCCCGTCGGCCGCGAGCTTCAGGGCCGTGACGCCGTCGTGGGCCGTGAGCACCTCGTAGCCGCGGGCGGAGAGGTTGATCCGCAGCGCTCGCACGATCTGCGGCTCGTCGTCGACCACCAGTACCTTCGTCACGGAACCCTCTCATCAGCCGGAAGTGAGATCACCACGGTGAGGCCTCCACCTGGCGTGTCCTCCAGGGTGATCGTGCCTCCCATCGCCTCGGTGAAGCCCTTCGCCACGCTCAGACCGAGACCAACGCCACCCGGCGTGCGGTCGCCGAGGCGCTGGAAGGGCGCGAACACCTCGGCCGCCGCTCCCCTGGGCAGGCCGCGGCCGTGGTCCACCACGCGCAGCTCCACGTCGTCGCCGTGCGTGGAGGCGCGCAACGCGACCGCACCGGCGTAGCGCAGCGCGTTGCCGGCGACGTTCGCGATCACCCGTTCGAGCAGTCCGACGTCGGCGCGCACGGGCGGCAGCGACTCGGGGACGTCGACCTCGACGTCGCCGTTCAGGCCGCTCAACGCGCGAGCCACGGCTTCGTAGTAGCCGACCGCGCGGAACTGCGGCTCGACGGCGCCCGTGGCGAGACGGGACGAGTCGAGCAGGTTGTCGACCAGGCCGGTGAGGCGGTCAGCCGACTCCTCTACCGCTTCCAGCAGCTCTGCGGTGTCCTCTCCTGACAACCGGAGCTCCGGGTCGCGCAGCGAGCTCACAGACGCCTTGATCGTCGTGAGCGGCGTGCGGAGGTCGTGGCCCACGGCGCTCAGCAGTGCCGTGCGCAGTTCTGTGCGGGACGCCTGCCGTTGGGCTTCGAGCGCCTGGTCGGCCATGCGCTGCTGCCTCAACGCGAGCAGCGCTTGTCCCGCGGCCGCCTCCAGCACGCGACGGTCGTACGCGGGCAACGAGCGCCCGCGGAGCGCGAGGTGCACGTCCGGAGTCACCGCGATGTCCACATCGGCCTCATCCGGCTCGTCGCACGGGCTCACGCCGACACACGCAACGCGCTCCCACTCGCCGTCGACACGCTCCAGCAGAGCGACGGACGTGAGGCCGAAGTTCTCCCTCACCTTCTCCAGGAGGCGTGCGAGCGGATAAGGGTTCGTCAGCACGGTGCGCGCGTACGACGCGAGGAGTGTCGCCTCGGTACGTGCGCGCGCTGCCTGTGTGGCACGGCGGGCGGCGTAGTTCACCACCAACGCCGTGGAGACGCCCACAACGATCATCGCGAAGAACGTGAGCACGTTCTGCTGCGCGTCGATGGTGAACGTGTGGAGGGGTTCGGTGAAGAAGAAGTTCAGCAGCAACGCGCTGATCAGCGCGGTCGCGATCGCGGGCCCCAGTCCTCCCGTGATCGCGACCACCAGTGTGACCAGCAGGTAGGCGATGACGTTCGTGGAGAAGTTCAGGCTGTCGCGCATCGACACGCCGGCCGCCGTGACCAGCGAGGGGCCCGCGACCGCGAGGAACCAGCCCCACGCCAGCCTGCTCGGCCTGAGCGGGCTGCTCGCGAACCGTGCGCGCCAGCCGCCGGTCGTCGCCGCGTGCGTGACCATGTGGACGTCGATCGCGCCGGACTCCTGCACGACCGTGGACCCGATACCGGCCGAGAACACGCGCGCGAACCGAGAACGGCGTGATGTGCCGACCACGAGCTGAGTGGCGTTCACACCCCGTGAGAACTCCAGCAACGCCGTTGGCACGTCGTCCCCCACGACTGTGTGGAACGTGGCACCGACGTCCTCGGCGAGCTTGCGGTACTTCTGCAGGGAGTGCGGATCCGCACCTGCGAGACCATCGCCCCTGAGCACGTGCACGACAAGAAGGTCGGCACTCGTGCGCGTGGCGATGCGGCGCGCGCGACGGATGAGCGTCTCGCTCTCCTTGCCACCGGTGATGGCGACGACGACACGTTCGCGCGTCTCCCACGTGTCCGTGATCTGCTGCTCGGCCCGGTAGCGCAGAAGGGCGACGTCGACCTGGTCGGCGACCCACAGCAGTGCCAGCTCGCGCAACGCCGTGAGGTTGCCGACGCGGAAGTAGTTGCCGAGGGCCGCGTCGATCTTGTTCGCGGTGTAGACGTCGCCGTGGGCGAGCCTGCGGCGCAGCGCTTCCGGCGTGAGGTCGACGAGCTGCGTCTGGCCGGCCCTGCGCACGACCTCGTCCGGCACGGTCTCCTGCTGCGGGACGCCCGTGATGCGGTGGACGACGTCGTTGAGCGACTCCAGGTGCTGGATGTTCACCGTGGACAGGACGTCGATGCCGGCTTCGAGGAGTTCCTCGACGTCCTGCCACCTCTTCGCATTGCGCGATCCGGGCGCGTTCGTGTGCGCCAGTTCGTCCACGACGGCAACTTCTGGTGCGCGGGCCAGTACGGCGTCGACGTCCATCTCCGCGAGTTCCACACCGCGGTGCACGGAGAGCCTGCGCGGAACGATTTCCAGACCCTCGACCAGTTCAGCCGTCTTCGCACGGCCGTGGGTCTCCACAAATCCCATGACCACATCTGTGCCGCGTTCCCGCCGGCGATGCGCCTCGCTGAGCATGGCGAACGTTTTTCCGACACCGGGAGCGGCGCCGAGGTAGATGCGGAGCTCGCCACGCCTGGGTTTCGCACTCACCGGACCAGTCTGCCCCTGCTCCCGAGTGGACTGTTCGGCGGTACGCATTGAGCCGCACGGTCGCACGAGTGTGCCTTCCCACAGTTGTGTCGACGAATCTGTCCCGCTGAACAGCGCTTCAACCCGGCGCCCGTTCGAGTGAGCTTCACCGCGCTTTTTACGCTGTTTACCAGCGCATTCATGTGTTGTGGACGCGGCCCGTGACACCTGTGTCACCACAACGGCCGAATGGGTTATCGGCAGTTGGCGGATAGCGCGCAGAGCGTGAATGAGGGAAAGTTCCAGGGTTCGTGTCCGAATTCGGACAATCACATGCGCGCGGAGAAACGATGCCCACCACCGTCACCAACCACGAGGCACTTCAACTCGTGGTGGCCGTGCACCGGCTGGTGCGAAGTCTTCGACAGGCCGCTCCGGCCCGT
>JASLAV010000165.1 GCA_030146905.1 Lentzea sp.
CCGCACGAGGTCCACGGCCGTGTCCACCGCGTGCACGCCAGCATCGGTGTGGCGCAACAGTTCTCGCACGACCCCGCGGTCACCGCCGACGACGTGCTGGGTGCCGCGGACGCCGCGATGTACTCGGCGAAGCGGCTCGGCAAGGGCATGGTGGTCGTGCACGGTTCCCCGCTCCCGGAGATGACGTGACCCCTGAACAGCTGATCAGCGACCTCGGCATGCAGGAGCTGCCCGTCGAGGGCGGCCACTTCGTGCAGACGCACCGTTCCGGCGAGGTGTCGTCGATCGCGTACCTGTTGCGCCGCCCCGACTTCTCCGGCATGCACGTGCTGGAACACCTGGAGATCTACCACTTCCACGCCGGGTCGCCGTTGCGGATGCTGTTGCTGCACCCGGACGGCTCGGTGACCGAGCCGGTGCTGAGCGCGTCGAACCCGCAGGTCGTCGTGCCCGCAGGCGTGTGGCAGGGCAGCGCGCCGGCCGGTGACTGGTCGTTGGTCGGCACGGTGGTGGTGCCGCCGTACACCGACGACATCGTGTCGTTCGGGCACGCGGACGACCTGTGCGCGCGTTATCCCTCTCACGCCGCGACGATCAAGCCGTTGTGCCGCTTCTAAGATCTCTCGAATGGCCCTTGTCCCGCTCAACGGCATCGAGCTGAACGTCCAGACCGAGGGGTCCGGCGACCTCGTCGTGCTCGTGATGGGCACCGGCAGCCCCGGCAGGGTCTGGCGTTCCTACCAGGTGCCCGCGCTGGTCAAGGCCGGTTACCGCGTCGCGTACTTCGACAACCGCGGCATCAGGCCCTCGTCCGAGTGCGCCGACGGCTTCACCATCGACGACATGGTGGCCGACACCGCAGCGGTGATCTCCCACCTGGGCGGCCCCGCGCACGTGATCGGCACGTCGCTGGGCGCCCGCGTCGTCCAGGAGCTGGCGCTGGCGCACCCGTCGCTGGTGCGGTCCGCGGTGCTGATGGCGACCGCCGGACGGCCGGAACCGGTGCAGCAGGCGTGGTCGCGCGCGCTGGCCGACCTGTACGACAAGGGTGCCGAGGTGCCGTCGGCGTTCTACGCGGCGGCGTCGGTGGTCCGCAACCTGTCGCCGGCGACGCTGGCCAACCCGGCGGTCGCCGCCGACTGGCTGCAGGTGTACGAGTTCGCGGGCTCCTCGCTGGGTCCCGGCGAACGCGCGCAGCTCGCGCTGAGCGACTACGAGCCCAGGCTGCACGCGTACCGGGCGATCACCGCGCGGTCGCTGGTGATCGGGTTCGCCGACGACCTCGTGCTGCCGCCCCGCCTGTCGCGCGAGGTGGCGGACGCGATCCCCGGTGCCCGCTACGCCGAGATCTCCGGCTGCGGGCACATCGGCTACCTGGAGCGGCCGGACGAGGTCAACCGGCTGCTGGTCGAGTTCCTCGGCGGCGCGTGACCCCGCAAGCCTGCCCTCACCGCCCGAGGACGAACTCGGCGGTCTCCTCCGCGAGCCGGTCGAGGAACGCCGCCCGGTCGAACTCCTGCTCCCCCGGCACCTCCGGCGGAAGCGTGTTCATGAAGCTGAAGTGCCCCGCTCCCGGCACCACCCGCACCTCCACCGGTCCCGGCGCCGACCGCAGCACCTCGATCTGCAACGCAGGCGTCACGGTGTCCGCCGTCCCGGCGTAGGCGAGCACCGGCACGTCGACACCGTGCAGCGCCTTGGGCCCGACGAACCACCCGGTGGCGGGGGCGAACAGCACGAGCCGCGAGACGCGGGGCTCGCGCGGCACGTCGAGCGGCTTGCGGCCACGGCCCCACGGCGTGGCTCCCGCGAGGCACAGCGCCGCCCACCCGCCGATGGAGTGGCCGACCACGGCGACCTCGCCGGACGTGCCCTCCAGCGCCTCGACCAGCCCGCGCGGACGGGCGAGGAGGTCGGCGTTCGAGGCCTCGCCCGGCACCAGGCGTTCGAACCGGGGCGCGATGACCTGGCACCCGCGGGCGGCGAGGTGGTCCAGCAGCGGCCGGTGCCGCTCCGGGTCGCCGCCACCACCGGCGGCGAAGAGCACGATCACGGTGAACTCCCTCAGCGGTGGGCGGCCTGGCCGGTCGGCCTGATCAGGATCTCGTTGACATCCACAGTGGACGGTTGCGACACCGCGTAGAGCACCGCCCTGCCCACGTCCTCCGGCTCCAGCTTCGGGTCGTCCGCCCTGGACGCCGGGATCGCGTCGGTGTCCACCAGTCCCGGCTGGACGACGGTGACCCGCACGCCGGTCCCGACGGCCTCGGCGCGGATCGCCTGGGCCAGGCCCGTGATCGCCCACTTCGTGGCCGAGTACAGGTTGCCGGGCCGGACGCCCCGGCCCGCGGCGGACCCGGTCAGCACCAGGTGGCCGCCGGAGCGCATGAGCGCGGGCATCGCTGCGCGGGCGGTGAAGGCGGGCCCGCACACGTTGGTGACGACCATGTCCGTCCACTCCGACGGCTCCGCGCCCGCGGTGGACACGAACGACGTGTCCACCGAGACTCCCGCGTTCGCGAAAACGACGTCGACGCGGCCCCACCGCGATTCCACTCGCGACATGAGGTCCTGCACGGATTCCCACGAGGACACGTCGCACTTCGCGTCCCAGCCGCGATCTCCGACGGACTCTTCCGCCGACCGCGAGGCCCTGACCACGCGATACCCCGCCTGAGCGGCCAAGGCGGCTGTCGCCGCCCCGATCCCGCGGGAGGCACCGGTCACCACGAAGACGTGTTCCATGATCGGAACCCTAGTCAGGGAAACGTCAGCGGCGCCTGTTTTGATACCGCGCATGAATGTGAACCGCAGGTCCGTGTTCGGGCTGGGGACCGTCGCGGCCGCGACGGCCGTGCTCGGCACCAACGGTGCAGCGAAAGCACAGGAAGACCCGGAGGTGGAGATCGAACGCTTTCCGACGACCGCGGACCGCTCGCGCAAGCGCGTGGCCCAGATCTACCGGCGGCTGGTCCGCAGGGCGCGGGGCACCTGGTCGTCGCTGATCACCGTCGCCGACCTCGACGGCACCACGAAGCCCGCCGTCGACGAGAACGCGGACGCGGTCGTCGAGGCGTACAGCGTCAACAAGATCGCCGTCGCGGTCGCCGTCCTGGACAAGGTGGACCGCGGGCTCATCAAGCTCGATCAGACGGTCACGGTGTCGTCCGACATCGTCATCCAGGACACCGACGGCATCTTCGCGCTCGACGGCGCGTACCCGAGCCAGGTCACCGTCGGCCACGCGCTCGCGAACCTGCTGACGGTCTCGGACAACACCGCGGTCCGCCTGTGCGGCCTGGTCGTGCCGGCGCTGGAGCTCAACGAGATCCTGCGGTCCAAGGGCTTCGTGCACACCCAGGTCGTCCCGGTGACGAACCCGAACCGGTTCTTCCTCGGCACCACCACGGCACGCGAGACCCACACGTTGCTGCAGCAGCTGGTCGACGGCCAGCTGCTGTCGGCGGCCTCCACCGCCTACCTGCTGAACATCCTGCGCGCCACCGCGAGCTTCACCGACGGCGTGCGGCTGAACCTCACCACGAACGAACGCCTGCGCGTGGCCACCAAGGCCGGCTGGTTCGCCGACGGCCGCAACGAGGCCGGGATCATGTTCAGCGAGGACAACCGCGCGATCCTGATCTACTCGATGTTCGCCTCCGGCGACTTCGCCGGTGACAAGGCCGCCAACGAGGCCGACTTCAGCACCACGCACCCGGCCGTCGCGGCCCGCGCGGAGCTCGGACGCTCGATGTTCGACGCGGTCATCAAGATCACGACCACGAAGCCGAGGCACCGCGCGAAGGTCTACCGCTTCTTCAACGGTGGCTGATTTTTCCGGGATTTCTCCGAATCGGTGCCAACGGGCACCGGTTTTCGGATATACAGGCACCACGCCGGGGTCGGTCGTCGCCGCCGTCGACGACCGGCTTCCCGCGAGAAGTCGCGGCACAGGAGCTACAGGGCCGGTTCCACGACGTCGTGGAACCTGCGCGCCACCTCCCCGATCACCTCGTCGAAGTCCGCCGCCCAGATGCCGGCGTTGAAGATCTCGACCTCGACGTCGCCCGCGTAGCCCGTCGCGGCCACCTGCCTGGTCAGGCGCCCCAGGTCGATGTCGCCGTCGCCTGGATAGCCGCGGCCCAGCAACACGTCCGCCGGCACCGGCGTGAGCCAGTCGCACACCTGGTACGAGGCGATGCGCGGCCCCGCGCGCACGATCTGCGCGTCGAGGTCCGGGTCCCACCAGACGTGCAGCGCGTCGACGACGACACCGACCGACGTGTGCCGTTCCGCGATGTCGAGCGCCTGCGCCAACGTCGACAGCACGCCGCGGTCCGCGCAGAACACCGGGTGCATCGGTTCGAGCGCCAGCACGACACCGGCCTGCTCCGCGTACCCCGACAGCTCCGCGATCGCGTCGGCGACGCGGTGTCGTGCGCCGGCGAGGTCCTTGTCGCCGGCCACTCCCCCGACGACCATGACCAGCGTGTCCGTGCGCAACGCGGCCGCCTCGTCGACGGCGCGCCGGTTGTCGTCGAGCGCGGCGCGGTTGTCGACAGCGGTGAGGAACCCGCCGCGGCACAAGGAGGACACGCGCAGCCCGGCGTCCGCGACCAGTTTGGCGGTGCGGTCCAGGCCGTGGTCTGCGACCGGTTCGCGCCACAACCCGATGGACTCGATCCCGTGCCGCACGCAGCCGTCGACTGCCTCGGCGACGGTCGCGCGTTTGATCGTGGCCTGGTTCAGCGAGAGGCGAGCCACTGCCGCCACCTCCGTTCCGCGAGCTCCGGTTCGACCACTCCGGCGATCTCCGCGAGCCGTTTCGCCTCGGCGAGGTGTTCGACGCTGCGCGCGGTCTGCAGGCCGTCGAGCAGCACGAACCGTTCCTGGTGCCCCGCCAGCCACGCCAGGAACACCACGCCGGTCTTGTAGTAGTAGGTCGGCGCGCTGAACAGGTGGCGCGACAAGGGAACCGTCGGTGCGAGGATGCGGTGGAACTCCGCCGTGTCGCCTTCGGCGAGCTTGGCGAGGGCCTTGGCCGCCACGGGTGCGATCGGGTCGAAGATGCCGAGCAGGGCGTGGCTGTGGCCGTGCTCGTCGCCCGCGATCAGGTCCGGGTAGTTGAAGTCGTCTCCGGTGTAGCAGCGGACGTTCTCCGGCAACGCGCGCCGCAGGCCGATCTCGTGGTCGGCGTCGAGCA
>JASLAV010000190.1 GCA_030146905.1 Lentzea sp.
GGCAAGGCGACCGAGCTCGCGAACCGCGAGGGTGTGGACGTCCGGTACTACACGGTCATCTACCAGGCCATCGACGAGATCGAGGCCGCCCTCAAGGGTCTGCTCAAGCCGGAGTTCGAAGAGGTCCAGCTCGGCCGCGCCGAGGTCCGCGACGTCTTCAAGTCCTCCAAGGTCGGCACGATCGCGGGTTGCATGGTCCTGTCGGGCGAGATCCGCCGCAACGCGCGCGCTCGCCTGCTCCGTGACGGCAAGGTGATCGCGGAGAACCTCCCGATCAGCTCGCTCAAGCGGTTCAAGGACGACGCCACCGAGGTCCGCGAAGGTTTCGAGTGTGGTCTCACGCTCGGCAACTACAGCGACCTCAAGCTGGAAGACATCATCGAGACCTTCGAGATGCGCGAGAAGCCGCGCGCCTGATCGGTTGAGATGGGGGTGCGGAGCCGTTCAACCGGTGGCTCCGCACCCTTTTCTTCTGGAGGATCTTGCCCATGTACGTGGGGGCTCTGGAACTGGACGTGCTGCTCGGCGATGTCCACTCGTTGAAGGAGAAGCGCTCGGTGGTGCGGCCCGTCGTGGCCGAGCTCCGCAAGCGCTTCGAGGTCGCCGCTTCCGAGGCCGGTCATCAGGACCTGCATCGGCGCGCACTGATCGGTGTCGCCGTGGTCTCCGGTGACGCGGCGCATGTCAGGGAAGTCCTGGCCGGCTGTGAAAGGCTGGTCGCCGGACGACCCGAACTGGAACTGCTCTCCGCCCGGACGCGTCTCGTCGGGCCGGAGGACGACTAGGAAGGGGAGGCTCGTGGCCGACACGGCACGTGCCCGCAAGCTCGCCAAGCGGATCTCGCAGATCGTGGCCTCTGCTCTGGAGCACGAGGTCAAGGACCCGCGGCTGGCCAGGGTCACCATCACCGACACCAAGGTGACCGGCGATCTGCACGACGCGACCGTGTACTACACGGTCCTGGGCGAACGTCTGGACACCGAGCCCGACTACGCCGGGGCGGCTGCCGCTCTGGAGAAGGCCAAGGGCGTGCTGCGCTCGATGGTGGGGCAGCAGACCGGGGTCCGGTTCACGCCGACGCTGACGTTCATGACCGACACCGTGCCCGACACGGCCAGGAAGATGGACGAGCTGCTGGCCAAGGCCCAGGCGGCCGACGCAGAGGTGGCCAGGCTGGCGGTCGGGGCTGCCCCGGCCGGCGAGGCGGATCCTTACAAGGCTCCGCGCGAGGACGAAGACGAGGACTGAACAAGAGGGACCGTCCACACCAGGACGGTCCCTTTCTCGTCACCGGTGGGAAACCGTCCTGCCCGAGGGTGCCGCAAAGCACATTCGAACGGTCAACGGCTAACGTCTCCCTGTGGCAGACGACCTGAGCACCACCATTGCCGAGGCCGCGCGGTTGCTGGCCGGCGCCCGCGATGTGACCCTGCTGAGTCACATCAACCCCGACGCGGACACGCTCGGGAGTGCCTTGGCGGTAGGGCTCGCGCTGCACCGGCGCGGAGTCGCGGTGCGGGTCGCCTTCGGTGAGCCCGAGGTCGTGCCGGAGAGCTTGAAGGTGCTGGACACGGCAGGGCTGCTGGTCCACCGCGACGAGGTGCCGCCGGCGCCTGAGGTGCTGGTCGTCATGGACACCGGCAGCGTGCAGCGGCTCGGGCCGCTGGGAGATCGCGTCGCGAACGCACGTGGGCCGGTCATCGTCGTCGACCACCACGTGTCGAACACGCGCTACGGGACTGTGCACTGCATCGACGAGCACGCGGAAGCCACCGCGCTCATCGCGTTGAAGCTGCTCGACGAGATGGACGTCGAGATCGACGAGCCGATCGCGCGGTGCCTGTACGCCGGGCTCGTGACCGACACCGGGGGATTCCGCAAGGCCGGGCCCGAGGCGCACCGCACTGCCGCGCGGCTGCTTGAGACCGGTGTGGACGCCTACAGCGTCACACGGCCGTTGATGGACGCCCACCCGTTCGCCTACCTAGGCATGCTGTCGCGGGTGCTGGCCAAGGCCGAGCTCGACCAGAACGCCGCGCACGGCCTGGGGCTGGTGCACGCGGTCGTCGGCGTCGACGACGTGCGGAACGTGCGGAGCGAGGAGGTGGAGAGCGTCATCGACGTCGTGCGCTCCGCCTCCGAGGCCGAGGTGGCCGCCGTGCTCAAGGAGCTGCGGCCGGGGCACTGGTCCGTGTCGTTGCGGGCGGTCAGCAGGGTCGACGTGCGCGAGGTGGCGCAGGTCCTCGGCGGCGGTGGGCACCGGCTGGCGGCGGGCTTCACGTTCGACGGGGCCGCCGAACAGGTCGTCGCCGCGCTGAAGAGCGCGTTGGAGCAGGTGGGGGCATGACACGGACCGGGAGCCCGCGGCTGCTGCGGGAGATCAACGACCGCGCCGCGATCGAGACGCTGTTGCGCAGCGGTGCGATGACGCGGGCCGAACTGGAGGAGGTCATCGGCCTCTCCAAGCCCGCCACGGCCCAGTTGCTGGCGCGGCTCGAAGAGGACGGCATGGTCGTCCGCACCGGGTTGCGCGGCGGCGGGCGTGGGCCGCGCGCGCAGATGTGGGCTGTGAACGGCGGCGTCGGGCACGTGGCGGCGGTGGCGTTGACCCCCGAGCTGATCGACGTGGTCGTCGCGGACATCACGGGGTCGTTGCTGGCCGAGCACAGCGCTCCGATGCCCGAGGAGCACACGCTCAGGGCGTTCCGCGAGACGGTGCAGAAGGCCGCGGCGCTGGCGGGGCTGCGGCTGGACGCGTTGTCGCACGTCGTGGTCGGGACGCCGGGTGCGGTGGACCCCTCCACCGGGCACCTCGGGTTCGCGCCGCACCTGCCGGGGCTGGTGGACGTCGACCTGCCGTCCACGTTGCGCGATCTGCTGGGCACGTCGGTGTCGATCGAGAACGACATCAACCTGGCCGCCCTGGAGGAGATGAGCGCCGGCGGGGCACTGGGCGTGCGGAACTTCGTGCTGTTCTGGCCCGCGCACGAGATCGGGTCAGCGGTCGTCGTCAACGGTGTGCTGCTGCGCGGTGTCACGGGCGGCGCCGGCGAGATCGACTCGATGCAGATCCCCGGTGGCCGGTACGGCGACCTGGTCGACAGCGACGCGATCGTGGAGCTGGCGGCGACGCACGGGATCAAGGCCGAGTCCGGTCTGGAGGCCGTCGCGCACGCTCCGACCTCCGGGACCGAAGGACGCGCTTTCCTGTCGGACCTCGCTCGTAGGATCGCTCTGGGGCTGGCGAACGTGGTGTGCGTGCTCGACCCGGAGCTGGTGCTGCTCTCGGGCGGGGTGGCGCAGGCGGGTGGTGAGACGTTGTGCGAGCTGGTGTCGGCGGAGCTGCGGAAGCTGGTGGTGCCGCGGACACCGGTGCGCCTGGCGCGGATCACGGCCAACCCCGTGCGTTCGGGAGCGCTGCACTCGGCGCTCGCGGTGGCGCGCGAGCAGGTTTTCGGGCTGCCGCAGCGGTCATGAGTGGCCGCCATCACCGGACAGCGGCGCCTCTCAGCGCTTAGGTTCGACGGGTGGAGGATCGCGTTCCCGCTCGGCGGGTGATCGGGCTGGCGGTGCCCGCACTGGGGGTGCTGGCGGCCGAGCCGTTGTACGTGCTCGTCGACACGGCCGTGGTCGGGCACCTGGGGGCGTTGCCGCTCGCCGGGCTGGCGCTCGGCGGTGTGCTGCTGACGCAGGTGTCCACGCAG
>JASLAV010000214.1 GCA_030146905.1 Lentzea sp.
CACTAGGGCAGGTTGAGGACCAGCTCGGCCGCCGGGACGCGGGTGCCCGTGTAGAAGGGGATTTCCTCTCGCACGTGCAGCCGCGCCTCGGTGCCGCGCAGGTGGCGCATGAGGTCGACGATGCGGTGCAGCTCGTCCGCCTCGAAGGCGAGCATCCACTCGTAGTCGCCGAGCGCGAACGACGCGACGGTGTTCGCGCGCACGTCCGGGAAGTCGCGGGCTTCCTTGCCGTGGTCCGCCAGCATCTTGCGGCGGTCCTCCTCCGGCAGCAGGTACCACTCGTAGGACCGCACGAACGGGTAGACGCACACGTACTTGCGCGCCTCCTCACCCGCGAGGAACGCGGGGATGTGGCTGCGGTTGAACTCGGCCGGGCGGTGCAGGGCGACCTGCGACCAGACCGGCGTGGAGACCCTGCCGAGCGGGGTGCGGCGGAAGCCGGTGTAGGCGGCCTGCACCTGCTCGATCTCCTCGGCGTGCCACCAGATCATGAAGTCCGCGTCGGCGCGCAGACCCGCCAGGTCGTAGACGCCGCGGACGACGACGCCCTTGCCCTCCAACGCGTCCAGGTAGTTCTGGGTCTCGGCGGCCGCGGCCGACCGGTCCTCCGGCAGCTTGCCGGGTTCGACCCGGAACACCGACCACATCGTGTAGCGGATGGTGTCGTTGAGCTCGTTGTAGTTCAGGCGTGCCATAGGTCCATCTTGGCACGGGCCCCTCAACGGCGAACGCGGCCCAGCAGGTGTGCTGCGACACGGGCTGCGGCCGCGTCGGCGGTCGCGATGCAGGCGGGCACGCCCACGCCGTGCAGCGTGGCGCCCGCCACCGCGAGCCCCGGCACGTCGGCGATGCCGCGTTCGATGGTGTCCACCAGGTCGACGTGGCCGACGCCGTACTGCGGCAGCCCACCGCCCCAGCGCTGCACCACCGAGTCGATCGGCGCCACCTTGATGCCCGTCAGCTCGTGCAGGTCGTTGCGCACGGCCTTGACGAGGTCGGCGTCGCTGCGCTGCAGGAGCGCCGTCTCGCCGTGCCGCCCGACCGAGCCGCGCAGGACGACCGCTTCGCCGTGGTGGGACCACTTGCGGCTGGAGAACGTGAACGCCTTGGCGGTGAACGGGGTGATGCGGTCCGAGTACCGCTCCCCCTCCGCGATCAGGACGCCGGAGCGGTCCGGCAGCTCGGTGCCCGGCGGCAGCGCGAGCGCGACGACGGCCATCGAGGCGACCTCGACCTTGCCGTACGCGGCGGACACCTGCGGCGCGATCTCGTGGAGCAGCTTGCGCGCGGACGGCGCGGGGACGGCGAGCACGACACCGTCGCACTGCAGGTACTGCGGCGTCGCGGCCGAGCCGATCTCCAGCCGCCAGCCGTCACCGAGCCACGACAGCACGCGGACCGGCAGGCCGAGGCGGACCTCGGGCCTCGCGACCTCGGCGAGCCTGTCGACGAGCGACTGCACGCCGTCGCCGAGCGATGCGAACACCGGCTGACGGGCGGCGCGCGGCTGCGGCGGCGCGGGCATCATCATCGCGGCGGCGGCGAGCAGCGAGCCGACGCCCTTGTCCAGCAGCGTCGCGATCTGCGGCATCGTGGCGCGCAGGCCGAGCTCGTCCGCGCGGCCGGCGTAGACGCCGCCCAGCAGCGGCCCGACCAGGCGGTCGGAGACCTCGGGGCCGAACCTGTCCTTGACCAGCGCGCCGACGGCGACGTCCCCGCCGCCCAGGTCGACCGGCGGCAGCGTCGGTTCCATCTCGACCCGCAGCGCGCCCTCGGACGACAGCATGTGCCGCACGGTCTCGACGCTCGCGGGGACGCCCATGAACGTGTGCGCGGGCAGCTGGCGCGTGTGCCCGGCCGCGTGCACCGAGGCCTTTGCGCCCGTCGGGTGCACGACCTGGCCGGTGAGCCCGATCTCGTCGATCAGCTCCTTCGCCTCCGGCTTGCGGTGCAGGAACGCCTCCGCGCCCACGTCGAACCGCACGCCGCCGAGCTCGACGGTCCGCAGCTTGCCGCCGAGGCGGTCGGACTGCTCGACGACGGTGATCCTGGCGTCCTGGCCCAGCAGCACCCGCAGGCGGTGCGCGGCGGCGAGCCCGGAGACGCCTCCCCCGACGACGGCGACGTGTGGTGCTCGTCCGCCCATTACAAGCTGTGGATCAGTTCGACGGTGCGGGTGATGATCTCCGGATCGGTGTCGGGCAGGACGCCGTGACCGAGGTTGAAGATGTGACCCGCGGCCGCCTTGCCCTCGGCGTGGATGCGGCGCACCTCGCGTTCGACGGCCTCGAAGCCCGCGAAGAACAGCGCGGGGTCGAGGTTGCCCTGCACGACCGGCTCCGGCAGCTCGGGAGCGGCCTTCCGCAGGCGCTCGACGGCGACGTCGAGGGAGATCCGCCAGTCGACGCCGACGACGTCCGCACCGGCTTCGCGCATCGCGGGCAGCAGCTCACCGGTGCCGACGCCGAAGTGGATGCGCGGCACCGTCGTGATCGTCTCCAGGACGCGCTTCGAGTGCGGCAGGACGAACTCGCGGTAGTCGCGCTCGGACAGCGCGCCCGCCCACGAGTCGAACAGCTGGACCGCCTGGACGCCCGCGTCGAGCTGGGCGTGCAGGAACGCCGCCGTGACGTCGGCGATCTTGGCGAGCAGCGCGTGCCACAGCTCGGGGTTGCCGTGCATGAGCGCCTTGGTGCGCTCGTGGTTCTTGCTCGGCCCGCCCTCGACGAGGTAGGAGGCGAGCGTGAACGGCGCGCCCGCGAACCCGATCAGGGTGACGTCCCGCGGCAGTTCCTTGAGCAGCAGCCCGATCGCGTCGGCGACCGGCTGGACCTGCTCGGCGTGCAGCGAGGGGAGCCTCTCGACGTCGGCGAGCGTCCGCACCGGGTTCGCGACCACGGGACCGGTGCCCGCGACGATGTCGAGGTCGACACCGGCGGCCTTGAGCGGCACCACGATGTCGGAGAAGAGGATCGCGCCGTCGACGCCGTGCCGCCGGACCGGCTGCATGGTGATCTCGCAGACCATCTCCGGGTCCATGCACGCGTCGAGCATCGCGGTGCCCTGGCGGAGCGCGCGGTACTCGGGCAGCGACCGGCCCGCCTGCCTCATGAACCAGACGGGGGTGTGCGACGGGGTGCCGCCACGAGCGGCCACGAGGAGGGGAGCCATGGAAGTCATAACGCTTTCATGCTCCCATGTCCCGGCGTGCCGCCGTCACTCGGCCGGATTGCGAGGCATACAGTCAGTTGTGTGACCGAGCCGGAAATCTTCCGCCGGGCGGTGGGGACGCTCAAGTCGGTTCGCCACAGGCCCGAGATCGAACTCACCGAGGTTCGCCCGCCGCAGCGGCTCGCGCCTTGGGCGTACGCGCTGACGGCTGAGGTCACCGGCCCGTCGGACGAGCTGTCGACGGGAAGACTCGTGCTGCTGCACGACCCGGACGGCGACGAGGCGTGGGGCGGTGTCCTGCGCGTCGTGGCGTACGTGCGCGTCGAACTGGACCACGAGCTCGCGTCCGACCCGCTGCTGCCCGAGGTCGGGTGGTCGTGGCTGACCGAGGCACTGGAGCAGTCCGGTGCCGGGTTCACCGCGCTGGGCGGCACCGTGACGCAGACGTCGTCGGCGCGGTTCGGCGACATCGCGGGACCGGCGCGCACCGACGACCTGGAGCTGCGCGCGTCGTGGACCGCGCTCGACGGGGAGCTCGCCGAGCACGGCACCGCGTTCTACGAGCTGATGGCGACCGCCGTGGGCCTGCCGCCGGTCGGCGTGACCATGTTCGGCCAGCGTTCCTGACCGAGATATCCAATATATTGCGGCGCTCGTCGCTGCCCTGGGCATTGCAACGAGTCTTTTGCGCACGTCGTCAAAGACTCGTTGCCAGGTGCGCCGTTGCATAAGCGCAGTTCAGTTGTCCGCGTCGTGCAACACGCGCAGCACGTTGGCGCCGGCGAGCTTCGTGCAGTCGTCCTCGGACCAGCCCTTGTCGAGCAGCGCGCCGATGAGGTTCGGGTAGGTCGAAACGTCCTCAAGCCCCTGCGGGAGCGCCTGGACCCCGTCGTAGTCGCCGCCGATACCGATGTGGTCGATGCCGACGACCTCCCGCGCGTGCTCGACGTGCGCGACGACGTCGTCGAGCGTCGCGACCGGCGCCGGGTTGCCGACGACCCACTCCTCGCTGAACGTCTTGCGGGCGTCGAGGTCGGCGTGGTTGCACCCCGCGGCCGTCATGGCGTCACGAAGGGCTGCGTCCCATTCAGCGAATCGCGGCGAGACGAAACTCGGAACGAATGTGATCATGGCCACACCACCGTTGGCCTTCAGCCTCACCAGGACGTCGTCCGGGATGTTGCGCGGGTGGTCCGCGACGTGGCGGCACGACGAGTGGCTGAAGATGACCGGCTTGACGCTTGTGTCGAGCGCGGCGTGCATCGTGCTGGGCGCGACGTGGCTCAGGTCGACGAGCATGCCGATCCGGTTCATCTCGCGCACGACGTCACGGCCGAACTCGGTCAGCCCGCCGTGTTCCGGCTGGTCGGTGGCGCTGTCGGCCCACGGCGTGTTGTCGTTGTGGGTGAGCGTCATGTAGCGGACGCCCAACCGGCGCAGTGCGCGCAGGACGCCGAGTGAAGAGTTGATGGAGTGCCCGCCCTCGGCTCCCAGGAGCGAGGCGACACGCCCGGACGCGAAAACTTCCTCCGCTTCGGCGGCGGTGGTCGCGATGCCGAGGTGGTCCGGATACCGCTCCGCCAGCTCGTGGACGAGTTCGATCTGCTCGAGAACGGCGGTCACCGCCGCCTCCCCCGCGAGCTTGGTGGGAATCCAGACGGACCAGAACTGCATGCCCAGACCGCCCTCGCGCATTTTCACGATGTCGGTGTGCAGGCTGGGATGACGTTCCGTCAGATCGATCTTGGCGGCGGTCGTGTAGACGTCGTCGCCGGTGCCGTCGCCGAGCTCCCTCAGCGCCCACGGCAGGTCGTTGTGGCCGTCGACCAGAGGCACACGCTGCAGCAACGCCCTGGCTCGTTCGTGGCCTGCACTGCTCGGCACAACCAACTCCTAGATGTCGTTCTGAGAGGGACTCGCGTTACGCCCCCTATCTAGTTGTCATCCAATCGTGTGACAGATGAGTCCATCTGTCACAACTCAATAGGGATAGATACCCGATTGATCGTCCCGCAGACCCGCATGGGCGGCTACGCTGCCCCAGACGACACCACTTTCGGTCGATCAGTGGCGCGGCTGATTGGACGAAAGTCTCCGGTGCCGGTCG
>JASLAV010000237.1 GCA_030146905.1 Lentzea sp.
GCATTCCGAGCATCACGCCGTCACTCATGGGTTGTGCACCTTTCCGTGGATCACTTATTGCAACCTGATCGGGTTGACGATGTCGGCGGTCACGGTCAGCAGCGTGATGGCGCCGCCGATGAAGATGACCACGTAGGTGAGCGGCAACAGGCGCATGTAGTTGACCGGGGCGCCGGCGGGCTTCCCGCGCAGCTTCCTGATCCAGTCTCGCACCCGTTCGTAGAGGTTGACGGCGATGTGACCACCGTCAAGCGGCAACAGCGGCAGGAGGTTGAACACACCCACGAAGAAGTTCAGGCCCGCGAGCATGAGGATGAAGAACGCCCAGAGGCCCCGCTCCGCCGCGTCGCCGCCCAGGCGGGAGGCGCCGACCACGGAGATCGGGGTGTCGATGTCGCGCTCACCGCCGCCGATGGCCTTGACCACGGCAGGGATGCGCTCCGGGAAGCGCATGAGGCCTTCCCAGGTGTTCACGAACATCTGGCCGGTGAAGCCGACGGCCGCCGGGACCGCCTCGACCGGGCCGTAGGTGAAGTTCTGCTGGACGATCACGCCGATGGCGCCGACCTGCTTGACCTCGACGCCGCCCTTGCCGTCGGAGATCTGGCGGTTGACCTTCGGCACGTCGACGGTGAGGGCGATCTCCTTGTCGTCGCGCAGCACCTTGAACTCGTTCGGGCCGCTGAGGTCGCGCGTGACCTTCTGCATGTCCGACCAGGTCGCGATGGGCTTGCCCGCGATCGAGGTGATCCTGTCACCCGGCTGCAGGCCCGCGCTCTTCGCCGGGGACGGCGCGCTCGCGGGGCACGCCGCGTCGACGGGGACGGTGTAGTCCTGCACGCAGTCGGTGATCTGCGCGAGGACCGGCTCGTCCTTGTTGTTCGGCAGGCCCAGCGACATCGCGAGGACCAGCAGGATGATGAAGCCGAGGATGAAGTGCGTGATGGACCCGGCGGCCAGCACGACGACGCGCTTCCACACCTTCTGGTTGTAGAAGGCGCGCTTGCGGTCGTCGGGGTGCACCTCCTCCAGGGCCGTCATGCCTGTGATCTCGCAGAAGCCGCCGGCCGGGATCGCCTTCAGGCCGTACTCGGTCTCGCCCTTGCGGAACGAGAAGAGCTTCGGGCCGAAGCCGATGAAGTAGCGGGTGACCTTCATGCCGAAGGCCTTCGCGGTCAGCAGGTGTCCGAACTCGTGCAGCGCGATGGACACCGCGATGCCGGTCGCGAACAGCAGCACCCCGAGGATGTTGATGAACGTGTTCACGGAAAGTTCAGTTCCTTCCAACCAGCTCGCGGGCACGTGCACGTGCCCAGTCCTCGGCTGCCAGTACCTCCGCGACGTCCGCGGGGTCCTTCCGCCAGTCTTCCGCCTCGCCGAGGACCTGGCCGATGGTGTCCACGATCGACAGGAACGACGTCTTGCCAGCCACGAAGGAGGCGAGTGCCTCCTCGTTCGCGGCGTTGTAGATCGCGGGCAGGCAGCCGGCCGCCTTGCCCGCCTGACGCGCGAGCTCTACCGCGGGGAACGTGACGCTGTCCAGGGGTTCGAAAGTCCACGAGGTCGCGGTGTCAAAGGTACAGGCGGGCGCGGCACCGGCCACCCGCTCCGGCCACCCCAGCCCCAGTGAGATGGGCAGCCGCATGTCGGGAGGCGACGCCTGGGCCAGCGTCGAACCGTCCGTGAAGGTCACCATCGAGTGAATGATGGACTGCGGGTGCACCACCACGTCGATGCGGTCGTACGGCACCCCGAACAGCAGGTGCGCCTCGATGAGCTCGAGGCCCTTGTTCACGAGGTTCGCCGAGTTGATCGTGACGACCTGGCCCATCGACCACGTCGGGTGCGCCATCGCCTGCTCGACGGTGATCCCGGAGAGCTCGTCGCGCGTCCTGCCGCGGAACGGCCCGCCGGACGCCGTGAGCACCAGCTTGTGCACCTCCTGCGGCGCGCCACCCCGCAGGCACTGCGCGAGCGCCGAGTGCTCCGAGTCGACCGGCACGATCTGGCCGGGCTTGGCCGCCTTCAGCACGAGCGCCCCGCCCGCGATGAGCGACTCCTTGTTGGCGAGCGCGAGCCTGGCCCCGGTCTCCAGCGCCTTCAGCGACGGCTCGAGCCCCCTGGAGCCGTCCATGCCGTTGAGGACCACGTCCGCGGGACAGGCCTCGATCAGGTCGACCATGCTGGTCAACGTCTTGACGCCGGGTACGTCGGCGCCGTTCGCCACCGCCACCGCGGGGACGTCGAACTCTGCTGCCTGCTCTTTCAGCAGGTCCAGCTGACGCCCACCCGCGCCGAGCCCGACGACGCGGAAGCGGTCGCGGTTGCGCCGGATGACGTCGAGCGCCTGGGTGCCGATGGATCCGGTCGACCCCAGGATAAGGACAGTGCGTGGAGTACTCATCGCCCCTCATTGTTCCGGAGAGTGCCTGAGAGCCCGGCACAGCCCGTTACTTTGATAACGAAGTGGTTGTGGAGGTGTGAAGTCGCCGGATCGAGGGCATTCCATCGCCGTCAAGCAGATGGAAGGAGACTCTCGGTGGGCATCCTCGGATGGATCGTGCTCGGCCTGCTGGCCGGTGCCATCGCCAAGGCAATCATGCCGGGTCGCGACCCGGGCGGAATCATCATCACGATGCTGATCGGCATCGTTGGCGCGATCCTGGGTGGATTCATCGGATCTGCCGTCTTCGGGACCGACCTCGGCTCGTTCTTCGACCTGCGAACGTGGCTGCTGGCCATCGTCGGATCGTTGATCCTGCTCGGGATCTACCGCCTGGTAACCGGCAGGCGCAGTCACGCCTGACGCATCAGACGTACGTACAGGCGAAGGCCGTTCGGGTGATACCCGAACGGCCTTTGCTTTTGGCCGCTGCTCCGCAGACGGCGGCGGTGCGAAGGCGCGGGTGGCCGGGGCGCTGGTCAGTTCGCGAGGCCCGCGTCTCGCGCCAGCAGCGCAGCCTGCACGCGGTTCGTCAGCCCCAGCTTCGCCAGCAGCCGCGAGACGTAGGTCTTCACGGTCGCCTCCGACATGTGCAGCTTGGCGCCGACGTCGGCGTTCGACATGCCCTGCCCGAGCAGCGCCAGCACCTCGACCTCGCGCTCGGTCAGGCTCTCGACGGCCTTCTGCGCCTGCTGCCGCTTCGGCTGGCCCGAGGTGGCGACCATGCCGACCACGCGCGACGTGACCATCGGCGACAGGTAGGCCTCGCCGTTGTTCACGGCGCGCACGGCCCGCAGCAGCTCCTCCGGCGCGGAGTCCTTCAGCAGGAACCCGGCGGCGCCGTCGGACAGGGCCTGCACGATGTTCTCGTCCTCGCCGAACGTCGTCAGCATGACGACCCGCACGGTCGGCGCGACCACGCGCAGTTCCTTCGCGCAGGCCAAGCCGTCCATCCGCGGCATGCGGATGTCGAGGACCGCCACGTCGACGCGGCGCTCGCGGACCACCTGCAGCGCCTCGCGGCCGTCGCCGGCCTCCCCCACCAGCTCGATGTCGTCGGCGGTGCCGAGGATGGCCTTGATGCCCGCCCGCATCAGCGGCTCGTCGTCTGCGATGAGCACCCGGATCATTGACCGTTCCTCTGCATGTGGATCTTCTTCTCGACCAGCTTGCCGTCCCGGAAGCAGAAGCGCACCACCCTGGTGCCCTTCGCGAGGTACGACTGCTCGTCGGTGATGTGGTAGACGCAGCGTGCGCCCGGTGGTTCCGGGGATGCCTGCGACTTGCGCTCGCCGTCGGCCAGCAGGGGTTCGTCGCCGGACGGGAGCAACTTCACCACATCCGCCTCCGGCTGGCCCTCCCGGATCCTGTCGAGGTTCTCCTGCGACACCACCTCGGTCACCGGCTGGCTGCCGAGGAAGGTGAAGCCGCCGATGATCATCGTCAGCACGAGCGACGCTCCCGCGATGGAGCCGACGCCCGCCCACTTGCGGATGCCGCGCGGTGACTCGGTCTCGTCCTGCTCGTCCTCCGGCTCGTCGGGCAGCGACGTCTCCTCGTACGGGAGCACGGCCGCGATCCGGAAGCCGCCCGCCGGAAGAGCGCCCACGTGCAGGATGCCGCCGGCCAGGCGGACGCGTTCGGTGAGCCCGATCAGGCCGACGCCCGGCTCCCGGACCAGCGAGCCGTTGCGCGACGGGTTGTTCCGCACCTCCACGACCAGCGCGTCCGGCTCGTACTTCACCGTCACCTGCACCGCGGCGCCCGGTGCGTGCTTCGAGGCGTTGGTCAGGCCTTCCTGCGCGACGCGATAGGCCGCGTGGGAGACACGTGACGGCAGCGGGTGCGCCTGGCCGCCTCGGACCAGGCTGACCAGCACGCCTGCCTTGCGCGCGTCGCCCACCAACGAGTCGATGGACTCCACGGTCCGTGTCGCGGTGTCGTCGTCGGGACCGTCCTCGGCTCGAAGGACGCCGATGATCGCCCGCAGTTCCTCCATGCCGGTCAACGCGGCCGAGCGCAGCACGCCGATCGCCTCGCGCTGCTTGTCCCCCAGCGACGGGTCCAGCGCCAGCGCCCCGGCGTGCACCGAGATCAGCGACAGGCGGTGGCCCAGGCTGTCGTGCATGTCCTGGGCGATGCGGCTGCGTTCGCGCAGGCGCACCTGCCGCGACAGCAGCTTGTGCTCGCCCCGCATGCGCGCCTCGCGGTCCCGGATGGCCTGCACGAGCGCCTCGCGTTGGGCCAGGTAGCGGCCGACGAGGAACGGCAGCGCCACGCCCACGCCGAAGATGGTGATCAGGATCAGCACCGCGTAAACGGGATCCAGGTCGATCGGGCGCGCCTGCCAGTCCCACATCAGGAGCACGACGGCGAACGTCAGCGTCATGGACACCACCGCCTTGCCCCACGACTCGATCCGGCGCCCGGCCGTGTAGCTCAGCACGACCATGAACGCCGGGCCGCCGAACGGGATCGCCGCGCCCGCGATCATCAACGTCGCCGGCAGCACGTGCCGCATCGGCAGCAGCACCACGTAGACGGCCACGAACGCGATGAGCGTCCAGCCCGACGCCCGCTGTTCCGCCCACGGCCCTGGCCACAGGTCCAGCAGGATCGCGGCGACGAGGACGATCAGGTCGCCGACGAGACGCACGGGGGTCAGCGCCCTGAACCGGGCCAGGGTGTCGGCGAGGGCCGCCGCTCCCCTTGCCCGCACAGCAGTAATCACGTTGCCAAGCTAACGAGACGTCCCATGTTCGCGCGGCACGCTGGAGTATCGAATCCGCGCGACGAAAGTTGACGCCTCGTCCGCCCTGTGGTCAGCGGTTCACCTGGACGAGCTAGACGACCTGAGCGGCCGACCCGGCCCTGCGCGCACGCCAGGAAGCGATCACCACACCGATGACCAGCAGCAGGGCCGTCGTCGCCACCATCAACGTCGACAGCGCCACGATCTCGGGCGAGATCCCGCGCTTGGACGCCTGCGCGTAGACGAACACCGGCAACGTCGTCGACCCGACACCGGTCAGGTAGGACGAGATCACCACGTCGTCGAACGACAGCAGGAACGCGAACGCCGCACCGGCCACCACCGCGGGCGCCACCAGCGGCAGCGTCACGGTCCGGAAGGCGACGAACGGTGAGGCCCCGAGGTCCGCGGCGGCCTCCTCCATCCGCACGTCCATCCCGGACACCCGCGACCGCACCACGACGACCACGAAGCTCAGCGAGAACGCCACGTGCGCGAACAGCAGCGCACCGAACCCGAGCGGGACGCCCGCGAGCTTCACGAAGAACCCCAGCATCGCCACGCCCATGACGACCTCGGGCACGACCAGCGGCAACGACAGCAGCACCGTCCACAGCCCGCGGCCGGGGAACGCGCGCCGCAGCCCGAACGCCGCCAGCGTCCCGATGGCCGTGGAGATCGCCGCCGAGGCCAGCGCCAGCTCCAGGGTCAGCCGCAGCGAGTCGAAGACCCGCGTGTCGTCGGCCAGCTCCGCGTACCACCGCAGGGAGAACCCGCTGATCCGCGACAGCGACCGCGAGGAGTTGAACGACGCGATGGCGAGCCACGCGATCGGTGCGTAGAGGAACAGGAAGACCACGGCCACCACGGCGCCGAGCGCCCACGGACGACGGTTCACAGAACGTCCTCCCCACGCCGCCCGCGCAGCACGAGCACCATGACCACCAGCACGAGCAGCAGCACGGCCATCGCTGAGCCCAACGGCCAGTTGTTGCCGCCGCGGAACTGGTCGTCGATCACCGACCCGAACGTCGACTGCCCGACCCCGCCGAGCAGCTTCGGCGTCACGAAGTCACCGGCCGCGGGCACCAGCACCAGCAGCGACCCCGCCAGCACGCCGGTCATCACGCCCGGCAGCACCACGCGGAAGAACGTCGACACGCGCCCGTGCCCGAGGTCGTACGACGCCTCCACCAGCCGGAAGTCGAACCGCTCGCACGCCACGTACAGCGGCAGCACCATGAACGGCAGGAAGCCGTACGTCAGGCCGAGCACCACCGCACCGTGCGTGAGCAGGAACCCGCCGTCACGTCCGAGGCCGACCCAGCCGAGCACCGTGTTGACCAGGCCCTCGCCGTCGAGCAGCGCCTTCCACGCGTAGATCCGCGCGAGGTAGCTCGACCAGAACGGGATCAGCACCGCCGCGAGCAGCGCCGTCCGGTACCTCCCGCCGTAGCGCGCGATGAACCAGGCCAGCGGGAAGCCGAGCAGCAGGCACGCGACCGTCGTGGCCGCCGCGTACGCCAGGGTCCGCCCGAAGATCGGCAGGAACGCCGGGTCCAGCGCCGTCAGGTAGGCCTGCGCCGTCCACGGCAGCACCGCGCGCGCCACACCCGTGTCCCGCGTCGCGAAGCTGAACTCGACCACCACGACCAGCGGCGCGATCAGGAAGAACCCGAGCCAGATCCCGGCAGGGGCGAGGAGGCCGTTGGCCTTCAGCCAGCGTCGGAGCACGGATCCACATCCTGCCACGTGATCACCGGCGTACCGTCGTGAAGATGAGTGTTCACCTGCCCCTGACGACAACGTCTGTGCTGGTCAAGGGCCTGGCGGCGCCCCTGGGCGACGTCGCGCGGGCGGCCGGTGTCGGCAGGACCACACTCCACAGGCGATCAGCGCCGGCCGTCCCGCGCCGCTGGACGCTCCCCGGTTCGTGCTGACCACGCTGTTCGAGGGGGTAGAAGATGTTGGAGCGGTTGACCGGCCATGAAGACCCGCATCCGACCTACGAGCGGCTGCGCGCACTCGGGCCGCTGACCGGTGACGATGGCCTCTGGTTCACGACGAGCCACCCGGTCGCCAACAGGATTCTGCGCGACCGGCGGTTCGGCGTCCGGTTCTCCGACGGGAGCAGTCCTGCCAACGGCAGCCTGTTGTCCGAGTCGTTCCTGGAGCTCGACCCGCCGGATCACACCCGGCTGCGCAGGCTCGCCGCGCCGGCGTTCAGCCCGAAGAAGATCGACGAGTACCGGGCGCGCGTCGAGAAGGTCGCCGACGCGCTGCTCGACCGCGAGGAGTTCGACCTGATCGGGGACTTCGCGGCGCCGCTGCCGATCTCGGTGATCAGCGACCTGCTGGGCATCCCGGACGCCGACACGGCCGAGTTCGCCGACTACGGCGCGCTCGTCGCCGCGTCGATCGACACCGGCGTCACCGCGGACATGGCCGACGCCAACGACAAGGTGCTCGAACTGTTCGACCGGCTCATCGCGCAGCGCCGCAGGACACCCGGCGACGATGTGATCAGCTCCCTGGTCGCCGCCGAGACCGAGGAGAAGCTCACCTCGCGGGAGATGCTCGACACGCTGGTGTTGCTGCTGGTCGCGGGCTTCGAGACCACGGTGAACCTGATCGGCAACGGCACGCGCGCGCTGCTCGACCACCCGTCGCAGTGGGAGCTCTTCAAGGCAGATCCGGAACTCGCGTCCGCCGTGGTCGAGGAGACGCTGCGCTGGGCGCCGCCGGTGCAGATGACCAGCCGGATCGCGCACGAGCGGGTCGGCGGGATCGGCGAGGACGAGGTCGTGACGCTGCTCATCGGCGCCGCGAACCGCGACCCGGAGGTCTACCCGGAGGCGCACAGGTTCGACGTGACGCGGGAGCACAAGCCGGAGCACCTGGCGTTCTCCAGCGGTGTCCACTACTGCCTGGGCGCGACGCTCGCCCGCATGGAGGGCGAGGTGGCGTTCCGCGCGCTGGCCCGCCGGATGCCGGACCTGCGGCAGACGGGTCCGGTGGTGTTCCGCGACTCGGTGGTGATCCGCGGGATGAAGAGCATGCCGGTCAGCCGGTCTTGACCCTCGTCCACGCGTCGGCGTAGAGCGCTTCCGCGTCGCCGCCGAGGTCCTTGGTGAACGGGAGCTTCGCCAGCTGCTCGGCCGGCGGGTAGACCACCGGGTCGTTCAACAGCTCCTTGTCGATCAACGGCTTCGCAGCGGCGTTCGGGCTGCCGTAGCGCACGGCGTTGGACAGCGCCGCCCCCGTTTCCGCGCCGAGGACGAAGTCGATGAACCGGTGCGCGTTCCCGGCGTGCGGCGCGTCCTTCGGGATGACCAGCAGGTCCACGTAGGACAGTCCACCCTCGACCGGGATGGCGTAGCCGATGTCGTCGTTGGTGGCGCGCGCCTGGAACGCGTCCCCCGAGTACGCCTGCGCGAGCCGCACCTGGCCGGACGTGAGCGGTTCGATCACGTCGGAGGTGATCTGCCCCAGCTTCTTCTTCAGCGACAGCAGGAAGCTCGCCGCGTCGTCGATCTGCTTCGGGTCGGTGGTGTTCGGGTCGTGGCCGAGCTTGAGCAGGCCGATCGCCATGCCGTCGCGCGCCTCGTCGAGGATCGAGCTGCGGCCCTGGACCTCCGGCAGGTCGTAGGCGTCGAAGCCGGTGACGTCGCCGCCGGCCTGCGACTTCGAGTAGGCGAGACCGGTCGTGCCCCACGCCCACGGCACGGAGTAGGCGTTTCCCGGGTCGTACTCGGCCTCGACGAACCGCTGCTCCAGGTTGCGCAGGTTCGGGATCGCGTCGTGGTCCAGCGGCTGGAGGAGCCCGGACCGCAGGAACCTGCGCAGGAAGTTGTCGCTCGGCACCACCAGGTCGTAGCCGGCCTGACCGGACGCGATCTTGGCTTCCATCTCGTCGTTGGTGGAGAAGTTGTCGTACGTGACCTCGATGCCGCTGACCGAGGTGAAGCCGGGCACCGTCTCGGGTGCGATGTAGTCGGTCCAGTTGTAGAAGTTGAGCTTCGGCTCGTCCACCAGGTTCGCGGCCCTGCCGGCACCACCGGTCCCGCCGGTGTTCGTGGGAGCCGGGCCGACCGCGCAGGCGGCGAGCGCGAAGAACGCCATCGAGCCCAGCATCGTGCGCCGGGTCACCCGCGGGCTGTCGACGTCCCACAGCCTGGCGATCCGGACCCGCTCAGCCATCCGAGGACTCCAGCAGCACCGTGAACTCGGGGTCCCACGCCATCCGCACGGGCTGGCCGGGCGCGCCCGCGTCGTCGATGCGCCGGGCGTTCTGCACGAACGCCGACAGCACACCACCGGGCGTGCCGACCACGAACTGCGTGGACACGCCCGTGTAGACGACGTCCTGGACCAC
>JASLAV010000241.1 GCA_030146905.1 Lentzea sp.
CCGGGCAGTTCCAACGGTTCCGGCAGGTCGGCGAGATCTTCACGCCAGTGCTCGACGGATCCGGACGGCGCGGCGATGTCGCGGTAGGCGACCGCGGGCCGCGGCAGTGACACGGCCTCGCCGTCCACCGCCGCCTGGTAGCAGCGCGGCAGCTCGTCCTGGATCACCGCGACCGACGCGCCGTCGACGGCGATGTGGTGCACCAGCAGCACGAGCTGGTGGCGGTCGTCGTCCAGGCGCAGCAGGACGACGCGCAACGGCAGCCCGCCCGAGATGTCGACGGGCCGGGCGAGCTCGTTGGCCAGCAACGCCTCCGCACGCGCCGACCGTTCGGCCGGCGGCAGCTCCCGCAGGTCACGCGCCGAGATCGACACGTGCGCCTCGGGGGCGATCTCTCCTACGAGTTCGGTGCCGTCGAGGCGGTAGCTGGTGCGCAACGGCTCGTGCCTGTCCACGACGGCCGTGAGTGCGGCGGCGAGCGCGTAGGGGTCGAGGTCGCCGGTGATCTCCACGTGCACCGGCACGGTGTTGAACGTGGCGTCCGGTGCGAGCTGGTCGGAGAGCCAGATCTGC
This sequence comes from Lentzea sp., assembly GCA_030146905.1. The sequence goes on from JASLAV010000241.1 coordinate 574, forward strand.
TGCTGACCGCGGGTGGCCGCGGCGCGGTGCTCGGTCACTGCACACCTTCCCTGGCCGCGACGACACTGGTCACCGCCGCCGGATCGTCTTTGAGGTAGAAGTGCCCGCCCGGCCGGACCACGAGGTCGAAGCCGGCGACGGTGTGGTGCTGCCAGGCCGCGACGTCGGCCACGGTCGCGAGCGGGTCGTCGGTACCGGAGAACGCCGTGATGGGCACGTCGATCACGGCGGTCGTGCCGTGGAACCCCGCGCACACGGTCAGGTCCGCGCGCAACGTCGGCAGGAGCAGACCGAGCACCTCCCGGTGCGCCAGCAGGTCGGCGGGCACACCGCCGAGCCGGGTCATCCAGCCGATCAGGCCCTCGTCGTCGAGCAGGTGCGGTTGCCCGCCGAAGGGCAGGTGCGGCGCCCTGGCCGCGGAGACGAAGAGGTGTTCGACCCCGGTGCCGAGCCTGCGGGCGAGGTCGAACGCGATCAGCCCGCCCATGCTGTGGCCGAAGAGCACCACCGGTTTCCCGATCTCGGTCCTGATCGCCTCCGCGAGCGGCTCCGCGATCCGCGCCGCCTCGGTGACCGCGGGTTCGGCGAAGCGACGTTCCCGTCCCGGCAGCACCGCGCACCACAGTTCGACGTCGTCACCCAGCAGGCCGGGCCAGTCCCAGAACGCGGAAGCCCCGCCACCGGCGTACGGAACGCACACCACCCGCAGTGCCGCGTCCTGCCGCGGCTTCGGGCGGACCAGCCAGCCGCTTCCCCCGTTTTCCTTCACGGCACGAAGCTACGAACCGCCCCTTAGCGCACCCTTCGGGAAACCTGTTCGTGCGCTTACACCTGTTGTCAGCAGCCAGAACGCGAAAGGGGCCACCCTGGCGGACGTGTGGTCCGCCGGGGTGGCCCCGATGACGTGGAGAACGCTCAGCCGGCCCTGAGGACAGCCGAAGAGGTGAAGAGGTCCGGTTCGGCGGGACGGACGCCGATCTCGTTCATCTGCTCCAGGTAGACCTGGTACCGCCTGCGGGCTTCGCCGTGCCGTCCGGCCGCCCTGAGCGCTTTCACGAGCCGCACGTGCACACCCTCGTCGTAGCTGTCGAGCTCGAGCATCCGGATCAGGTACCCCACCTGCTGGTCGGGATCGCGCACCACCTGGACGAGCGCGCGCAGCACGGCCGCGTACCTGCCCCGCACCTCCTCGCGCACCTGGACCGCCCACTGCTCATAGGGTTCCTCGGCCAGGAACTCGCCGAGGTACAGCTCGTCGGCGTCGGTCAGCAGCGACGACGCGGCCTGGTCGCCGCGCCGGTGTGCGGTGAGGGCGAGGTGGGCCGCACCCAGGAACACCGCCACGTCCAGGTCCACGAGGGACAGGTCGAGCGACACCGTGTCCCTGTCGGCGACGAGAGGTTCGGCGTCGGCGGGAAGGCCCGGTACGGACAGCACCGTCCGCAGGGTCGACAGCAACACGGACAACCGGTTCGCCGTGCGGTCCGACCTGTCGTCCGGCCACAGCAGGTCGACCAGCTGGGGCCGCGGCACCGGCCGTCCCCGGTTGGCGGCGAGGATCTTCAGCAGGTCCCGCGCCTTCTTCGACTGCCACGACGACGTCGGCACCGCGGCGCCGTCCCGCAGCACCTGGAACCCGCCGAGCGTCCGCACCACGATCCTCGCCGCCCGAGGCAGGCTCGTCCCGAGCACGTCGGCCATCCGCACGTCGGTGCGAACCCCGTGCCGCCGCAGCTCTTCCTCGAACCGCGTCCCGTCCCTCCCGGTCGACCGGGCCAGCGCCAGCTCCGCCGCGGCCGCGGCCACCGGGTCCCCTGCCGTCCGCCACACCACCACGGCCTCGGCCAGCAACGCCTCCCCGTCGGCGGAGGTGACCGCGGCCAGCTGCAACGCGTCGGCCAGTCCCGCCCTGTCACCCCGGCGGCCGGCGAGTGCCCGCGCGGTGGCGGCGTCCGCCCGTGCCGTCTCCCGATCCCCCGCCAGCACGGCGACCCAGCCCCTGGCGAGCAACGCGGGCACCTCCCACAACCGCAGGACCTGACTGGTGGCGACGGCCTGTTCCGCGAGCCTGCCGGCGGCGGCCACGTCGGTACCGGCCACGACCCTGGCGAGCGCGGCCAAGGCGAGCGGATCGGTGCCCGTGGCCAGCGCCTCGTCGAGGAACGCCTGCGCCTGACCGGGTTCGCCGCGTCTTCGGTGCACCTCGGCCCTGGTCACCAGGTTCCGCGTCTCCTGCCCGGCGTCGGCGAGGGCCTCGTCGAACCTGCCGAGCCGCACGCAGGCCAGCGCCCTGATGCTCCGGCAGTCCCGCTCGTGCCCGGTCAGCCCCGCCTGCCTGCCGAGCACCAGCAGTTCGTCGGCCTCCGCCAGCGCCTCCGCGGGACCGGTCTCCGTGCGGAACCACGCCCGTTCGGCGCGGATCGTCAGCTCCAGCACCCGGTCGCCAGCCCGCCTCGCGCGGTCCACCGCCTGCCCGTAGTGCATCTCGAACGCGCCCCGGTCGCCGTCGTACCCCGCGAGCAGCCCGAGTGCCTTGCCGCTCCACGCGAACGCGGCGTGCCCGCCACACCGCCGTGCCGCTCCGGCACACCTCCGGGCCAGCTCGCGGGCTCTGTCCAGGCTGCCGGTCTCGCGGAACCAGCGGGTGGCGAGCGACAGCAGCCGCACCTCGTCCAGCGAGGCGACGTCGTCGAACACCGTGCGTTCGAACACCTCGACAGCGCGTTGGGTCTGACCGGTGAGCGCGTGCAGCTGTCCCGTCCGCCAGGACATGCACGGTCTCAGCTCGCCGGTGGCCTGCTCGTAGCAGTGCAACGCCCCGAGCCAGTCGCCCTTGTGCTGCCGCGCGAAGCCCTGCACCAGGTGCAGCCGCGGGTCGTCGATCTCCAGCCGTTCCACCGCCGCGAGGACCGCGTCCGCGTCACCGCCCGCGACGATCTGCTCGTCCCTGCGCAGCAGCAGTTGCGCGACGAGGTCCCACCTCCCGGCTTCGACGAGGTGCCGCAACGCCTCGGCGTGCGCGCCGGTGCGTTCGCAGAACACGGCCGCCTTCACCCTGATCTCGTCGTCACCGCGGTCGCGGCGCAGCACCTCGGCGACGGGTTCGATGACCGTCCACTCAGGACCGGTGAGCAGCCCGCGGCGCGCCAGTGCCGGCAGCGTCTCCCTGACGTCGGAGAACCCGAGCGCGACGCACAGCGCCGTGCTCGCCGTCCCGAGCAGTGCGATGGCGCGCAACAGCTCCCTGACCGGTTCCGGCTCGTCGGCCAGCACACCGGAGGCCAGCTGCGCCAGCAGGTCACCGTCGTCCCCCGGCAACGCGCAGCCGCCGCTGAGCGCCTCCCGGTACAGCGCCACGGCGGCGGGCCAGCCTCCCGTGCGCGCCAGCACCATCCCGGCGTCCGCTCCGACCAGTGCGGCGACCTCCCGCTCCGTGAACGCGAGCCGCCGCGAGTCGATCTCACCGGCCTGCGGCACCGCGAACCCGAGGTCCCCGCGCGTCAGCAGGACGATCGTCAGCAGATCGGGGCCGTGCGAGCACAACGCCTCCAGCAGCCGCGCCCCTCCACCACCGGGTGCCAGTTCGCCCGCGTCGTCGACCACGAGCACGGCGGGTTCGTCGAGGTGCACGTCCACCAGCCCGCAGATCACCCCGGCGACCGCCTCCGCCTCCTGGGCGGTGGTGGTGACCAGCTCGGCGGGAAGGCGCGGCAGCCGCTGCCGCAACGCCCGCAGCAGCCCGCGCGACAACCGTTCGAGCGAGGTGTCCGCGCTGGAGACGCCCAGCCAGCAGGCTCGCCGCGTCGCCGCCCACGCCGCGACCGACGTGGTCTTCCCCCAGCCGGCCCCCGCCTTCACCACGACCACCTTCCTGGTGGCCGCGGCGTCGAGTGCCGCCGTCAGCGCGGGCCGGTCCACCAGCCTTGCGGGCAACGCGGGCTGCAGCATCTTCGAGCACCACTTCCTCGACGGACGACCTGACGGGACCAGTGCACCAACCCCGTGCATCCGTGCCGCATCGACGACCGATGCACGGATGTCGTCGCAGCTCAGCCCACCGATGCGACCACGCTCAGCGCCCGCGGGTTCTGCTGGCCGCAGACGCAGCGCAGGCACCGCCCCCTGGCGTCGGCGAGATGCGCGTGGGCGTTCTCCGCGTCCACCGCGCCTTCCGGGTAGAGCTCGACAGCGCGTTCCCAGTGCGTGCGAGCCCATTCGTGGTCGCCCCGCCGTGCCGCGACGTGCGCCAGGCCCTCGTGCGCCCTGGCCCGCACCATCGGCAGCGCCCCGGCCGTCGCCAGTTCCTCCGCCTCCCGCAGCATCGCCTCGGCCTCGCGCAGCCGTCCGGCGGCCAGGTAGGTCTCGGCCAGGCCGTTCAACGCGTCGCCCTCCGGCTCGCGCAGGTCCATCCGCCGCGCCGACTCCAGTGCCTCGTGCCCGGCCTCCGCCGCGTCCGCGATCCGTCCGAGCCTTCGGTACGTGACCCCCAGCCACGCCAGCGAGATCCCCTCGCCGCGGCTCATGCCGATCTCCCTGCTCAGCCGCACCGCCCGTTCCAGCGCGACGACCGCCTCGGCGTCGCGCCCGCGCAGCTGCGCCAGCCAGCCGATGTTGATCAGCACCACGACCTCGCCGCCGACGTAGCCGTCGAGCCGGTGCATCGCCAGGGCGTCCCTGAACCGCGCGTCGGCTTCGGCGTAGCGCCCGAGGTTGCAGTCGAGGAGGCCGAGATCGATGATCGAGTTGACCTCGGCCCGGTGGTCTCGCGCGGAGCGCGCCAGCACCATCGCCTCGGTGAAGCTGGCCGCCGCGTCGTCCAGCGCGCCCGCCTGCACCTGCGACGCGCCGAGGTCGCGCAGTCCCCGCACCGCGGCGGGCAGGTCGCCCAGCTCGCGGCTGATCGCGATCGCCCTGCCGAGGAACTCCAGCACCTCGCCGTGCCGACCGGCTTCCCGCAGTGCGAACGCGATGCTGGTCATCGCCATGGACTCCCCGCGCCGGTCACCCAGCGCCCTGGCCGCCTCCAGCGCGTTGCGGGCCAGTTCGAGAACGCCCGACCGCAGGCCGGCACGGGCGAGGTACGGCATGAGCAGGCACGGCAGCTGCCACGCGTGCACGTGCCAGCCGTGCTCGCTCGCGTAGTCGGCCACCGCCACCATGTTCTTGTACTCGGCGCGCAGCTGGCGGACGTCGTCCTCCTCCGACGCCGAGGGCGGCAGCTCGGAAGGCCAGCGGAGATCCGGTTCGAACCCGCGCAGTCCCGGCATGCTCCGCCGTCCGCGGACGTCCGCCAGGTGCAGGTAGTGGTCGAACAACCGGTGCCGGGCACCGTCCAGTTCGGACGGTGCGTGTGCGGCGTCCGCGAGGTCGCGCGCGCAGTCGCGGACCAGGTCGTGCAGGCAGTACCGGTCCGCGGTGCGCTGCATCAGCAGGTTGCACTCGACCAGCTCCTCCAGCACGTCCTGGGCGTCGGGCACCGGGACGCCGGCCAGTGCCGCCACCGCGTGCGCGTCGAAGTCGGCACCGGGGACCAGCGACAGCAGGCGGAACAGCTCCTGCCGGTCGGTGTCCAGGTGGTGGTAGGACAGGGCGAGCACACCGGCGACGCTCAGGTCGTCCGCGGTGAACGCGCGGGCGCGGCGTTGCCGGTCGCGCAACTGGTCGGCGAGGTGGGCGACGGTCCACGGCCTGCGGCGGAACCGGGACGCGGCGATCCTGATCGCCAGCGGCAGCCCGCCGCACAACGCCACCACGTCCGCGACGGCGCCGAGCTCACCGCTCGTGCGCTCCTCGCCGGCGAGCCGGCGGAACAACGCCACCGCGGCACCGGCCGGCAGCACGCCGAGCGACACCGGGACGGCGCCCTCGATCGACACCAGGTGGCACCGGCTGACGACGAGCACCACCGCACCGCCCGTGCCGGGCAGCAACGGCCGGACCTGGCCCGCGTCGGCCGCGTTGTCCAGCACCAGCAGCACGCGGCGGTGCGACACCTCGGCCAGCCAGAGGTCGCGGCGCGCGCCGGGGTCGACCGGGATCTCCTCCGCGGGCACGCCGATCTGGCGCAGCAGGAGCTCGAGCGCGGTGCCGGTGGTCATCCGCGGGGTGCCCGCCGTGAAGCCGCGCAGGTCGACGTAGCAGCGCCCGTCGGGGAAGCGGTCGGTCAGGCGGTGCGCCACGTGCAGGGCCAGCGCGGTCTTGCCGATGCCGCCCATGCCCTCGACGGTCACGATCGCCCCCGTGCCGATGGCGGCGACCAGACGGTCCACTTCGGACTCACGTCCGGTGAAGTCGGGGATGTCGGGCGGGAGGGGTGAGCGCCGGGACGTGGCCCGCACCGGTTGCTCGCGGAGCAGCGAGGCGTGCAGCTGCCGCAGCTCCTGGCCGGGGTCGGCGCCCAGCTCCTCGGCGAGCGCCCTGCGCCCCTGTTCGAAGACGGTCAGCGCGTCGCCGCGGCGACCGGCCCTGTCGAGCGCGCGCATGAGTGTGCCGCGCAACGACTCCCGCAACGGGTGTTCGGCGACCTGGCTCGTCAGCTGTCCCAGCAGCGAGGTGATCTCACCCAGGTCCAGGCGCAGCTCGGCGAGTCGCTCGATCGCCTGGAGCCGTTGCTCGCCCAGGCCGTGCGCCGCCGCGTCGATCGACGCCGACCCCAGCCCCGCCAGCACCGGGCCCCTCCACAGGTCCAGCGCGCTCTGCAACAGCTCCACCGCCCGTGCCGGTTCTCCTCGTCCGGCCAGCACCTCCGCCTCACGGACCCGTGAGCGGAACACCCCGGCGTCGAGGCTCGCGTCCGGCAGGTCGAGGCGGTAGCCGTGGGTGCTGGTGGTCAACCGGCCATCGGCGCGCGTCACGACCCGCCGCACCGCCGCGGCCGCGTTGCACACCTGGCGGCGCGCGGTCTGGGGCGGGTCCTCCCACAGCTCGTCGATCAGCCGGTCGAAGGTCACCACGGCGCCGGTGTCGAGCAGCAGGAGCGCCAGCAGCTTCTGCTGGCGCTCTCCCCCGAGCGCGACCGAGCGCCCGGCGGACCGCAGTTCCAGTGGACCCAAAATGCGATATTCCATTCAGCCGCACGCTTCCATCTCGGAGTACGACGGGTGGGGCCCAGCGTTGGACACCAGCGGTACCGCAGTGAGTTATGAGATATCACCTTTTAGAGGCGGCATGCGGGCGATAGATACGCCAAACCGTCTGTACCGATTCAGCGCCGCGTGGAATCACGCACTGGAACCACTTGCGCACACCCAGTCATCAGTTGACGAGGGGGACAATCGCTGTCATATTCCTCTCCGCAGCGACGAGGCGGGGAGGTTCCTCGGCGCAACGAAGAGGGGATCAAGAAAATGAGACGTGCCGGATTCTTAGGCGCACTGCTGGCCGCTGCGGCACTTGCCGTCGTCACCATTGCCAGTTCCGCTTCCGACGCACAACCGACGGAATCGGAAAAAAAGACGGCTCTGATCATCGGGCCTTGCACGACCGAGTGCTGACCACTCCCCGATGTCCACCGAAATGGACGCCGGGGCGCGGACCGCGAAAGGCATGATCTTCACGGGAACCGCGCTCGGACTGGTTTTCCTCGCCGCCACGGCCGTCCAGCTGCCCGCCGACGTCGTCGGGCACCGGATCAGCGCCCAGCGCGAGGCGTTCCGCCCCTTCTGGCCCGTCGGAATGC
>JASLAV010000259.1 GCA_030146905.1 Lentzea sp.
GCGCCACCGCGCGATCTGCCGCGACGAGGACCCCGAGCTGTTCTTCCCCGTTGGGAACAGTGGTCCCGCGCTGCTTCAGATCGCCGAGGCGAAGACCGTCTGCCGCCGTTGCCCCGTCGTCTCCGACTGCCTCGCGTGGGCACTGGAGAGCGGCCAGGACGCCGGCGTCTGGGGCGGGATGAGCGAAGACGAGCGTCGCGCACTCAAGCGCCGCAACGCCCGCACGCGCGCCCGCAGCAACGCCTGAGCAGGCAGTTAGCCTCACAAGACCCAGAAGAAAAGAAGCCCGACACCGTGCCAGGTGTCGGGCTTCTTCCTTTGTTTGCACACCCTCCCGCGTGACCACGTGAGACCGCTGAGGCTGGTCGTCACGTGTGCACGGGCTCAGTTTAGCGCCGCCCTCTGAGCGGCACGCGCAGGACCGCCTCTGTACCGCCTCGAGGCCTGCGCCGCAAGCTCAACGAGCCTCTCAATTCGGAATCGACGAGCGTCCTGACGATCTGCAGACCGAGGCGGTCGGTGCGTTCCAGGGAGAAACCCTGCGGAAGCCCCTTGCCGTCGTCGGTGATGGTCACGTCGAGCCACTTCGCCGACCGCTCGGAGTGCACGACGACCTCTCCTCGCTGGCCAGGGGCGTAGGCGTGCTCGAAGGCGTTCTGCACGAGCTCGGTCAGCACCATCACCAGCGGGGTGGCGATCTCGGCAGGCACGATGCCGAAACCACCCTCGCGGCGCACGCTCACCTGGGTCTCGGTGACCGCCACGTCGCTCATCATCGGGATCACCTTGTCGACCACGTCGTCGAGGTCGACCCGCTCGTCGACGGACATCGACAACGTCTCGTGAACCAGTGCGATGGAGGTCACACGGCGGACCGACTCGGCCAGCGCCTCCTTCGCCTCCGGGTTGCTCAACCTGCGGCTTTGCAGCCTCAGCAGCGCCGCCACGGTCTGCAGGTTGTTCTTCACCCGGTGGTGGATCTCGCGGATCGTGGCGTCCTTGGACATCAACGCACGGTCACGCCGGCGCACTTCCGTCACGTCGCGGCACAGCACGATCGCGCCCGCGGCCTGCCCACGTGGCCGAAGGGGCAGCGAACGGAACAGCACCGCCGCACCACGCCGTGACTCGGCCTCCATGCGCATGGACGTCTGGCCTTCCAGCGCCTGCCTGATGCGCTGGGCGACCTCGGTCGCGTCGAACGGGTCACCGATGAGGCTGCGGGTGAGCGGTGCGAGGTGCACGCCGACGAGGTCGGACGCGTGCCCCATGCGGTGGTAGGCCGACAGGGCGTTCGGGGAGGCGAACACCACCGCGCCGGACGGGTCGAGCCTGATCAGGCCGTCACCGACGCGCGGGCTGGTGTGCACGTCCGGCGACGGTTCGGGTGCGGGGAACGTGCCGTCCGCGATCATCTGGCACAGGTCGGCGGCGCTGCCGAGGTACGAGATCTCCAACGGCGACGGCACGCGCGGCACGGCGAGGTTCGTGCTGCGGCTCAGCACCGCGATGACCTGCGTGCCCAGCCGCACCGGGATGGTCTCCCTGCGCACCGGCACGCCGAGGTGCCAGCGCGGGTCCTCCTCGCGGCAGATGCGCGACTCGTCCATCGCCCTGCGCAGCTGAGGGTGTTCCTCCGAGTCGACCTCGCTGCCGACCACGTCCTCCGGGTGGGCCGTCGGCGCCGTGGTCGGGCGCGCCTGGGCCACGCAGAGGAACCGGTGCTCGGCTGGGTCGGAGCTGTCGAGCGGCACCCACATGAGGAAGTCCGCGAACGACAGGTCGGAGAGGAGTTGCCACTCGGCGACGACCAGTTGCAGGTGGTCGACGGCGGCGCCGGAGAGCTTGGTGTGCTCGGCCAGCAGGTCCGTGAGCGTGCTCAGAACTCCTCCATGCGAAACTGGTGGATGAAGCAGTTCTGATCCTAGGAGACACAGATGTCGAAGCGTGCTCGCAAGCGCCGCGACCGCAAAAAGGGCGGCGCCAACCGAGGCAAGCGCCCCAACGCCTGAGTGCTGCGAAAAGGCCTGGACACCACCACGGTGACCAGGCCTTTTCGTCGTTCTGGGTGAGGAGGTCAGTCCTCGGTGCGAATCTCCACGATCGTCGCCCTGATCCGCGCCTTCAGGTCGGCGGGGGCGTAGTCACCGCCGCACTTGCGGGCGAGCAGCGCCTTGAGGTGCTCCTCCAGCCCGAACTGCTCCAGGCAGGGATGGCACTCGTCGAGGTGCGTCTGCAGCGCCGCGCGCCGGGACTTGTCGCATTCCTGGTCCAGGAACAGCCAGACCTCGGACAGCACCTCTGAGCAGTCGGTGTCGTGGGGTTCGCCGCAGTTCATGACGCGTCTCCGTTGCTGCCTCGCAGGAAACCACGGTCGCGGGCGACGTCCGCCAGCATGTCGCGGAGCTGGCGACGGCCCCGGTGCAACCGGGACATCACCGTGCCGATCGGGGTGCCCATGATGTCTGCGATCTCCTTGTACGCGAAGCCTTCGACATCGGCGAGGTAGACC
>JASLAV010000306.1 GCA_030146905.1 Lentzea sp.
GTCGGGCTGTCCCGGTACGGGGTGAACGCCGAGCTCACGGCCACGCAGCGGACCGGGTGGCAGCGCTACACGTTCCCCTCGTCCGCCGCGGCCAACGTCCTGTTCAACACCGGGCGGTCCAACCAGACGGTGCTGGACTCGGAGATCCACGTCGTCGGTGACAGGACCATCGAGGGCCGGGTGCGCAACGGCCGGTTCTGCGCGGGCAAGGACGAGCACACCGTCTACTTCACGGCGTCGTTCGACCGTCCGTTCTCGGCCTTCGGGTCCTGGCGCGGGAGCGTTCCCACGCCGGGCAGCCGTGACGCCGCCGGCACGGGCGGCAACGGCGCGTGGGTCACGTTCGACGCCTCGGCTGACCGCGACGTGGTGCTGAAGGTCGGCCTGTCCTACACCGGGCTCGAAGGCGCGCGGAAGAACCTCGCGGCGGAGGCTCCCTCCTACGACTTCGACGGCGTCGTCGCCGGTGCCAAGGACGTGTGGAAGAAGCAGCTGGACGCCGTGAAGGTGTCCGGCGGGCCGCGGGACCGGCAGGTCGCGTTCTACACCTCGCTCTACCACTCGGTGCTGCACCCGAACCTCGCCGGTGACGTCGACGGCAAGTACATGGGCTTCGACAACCAGGTGCGCACGGCCTCCGGTTACACGCCGTACCAGAACTTCTCGCTGTGGGACACGTACAGACCACAGAACCAGCTGTTGCAGATCCTGGAACCCAAGGTCGCCCGTGACGTCGCGCTGTCCGTCGTCGCCAGCGGGCGTGACGGCGGATGGCTGCCGCGCTGGGCGCTGGCCTCCTCCGAGACCAACATCATGACCGGCGACCCGGTCACGCCGTTCCTCGTCGAGGCCTGGTCCAAGGGGCTGCTGAAGGGGTACGAGGAGGAGACGTACAAGCTGTTGCGCGCCAACGCCTTGTCACTTCCCCCCGCCGACTCGCCGTACAACGGGCGGTCCGGCGTCACCTACTACTCCGACCGCGGGTACATCCCGTCCGGTCTCGAACTGGGCAAGGACTGCGCGCACAAGGGCGGCGACAACGACTGCGTGCACCCCGCGTCGGCCACCCTGGAGTACTCGGCGGCGGACGCGTCGCTGGCGCTGATGGCGAAGGGTCTGGGCCACCGGTCCGACGCGCGTCTCTTCGCCGACCGCGGCCAGTGGTACCGCAACCTGTGGGACTCGTCGATCGGCCAGTTCCGGCCGCGGACCACCGCCGGCACCTGGCTGGCGCCGTACAACCCCGTCGACGCATCGCACCAGTTCCACGAGGGTGGCGCCTACCAGTACCAGTGGCTCGTCCCGCAGGACCCGGCCGGTCTGGTGTCGCTGATGGGCGGCCGCAAGGAGACGGAGAAGCGCCTCGACTCGTTCTTCGCCTACGAGAAGCTGCTCGTCGACCCGGCGGGCACCGCGCGGCGGGACTGGATCACCGAGCCGTACGACTACTACGGCAAGCCGACCTACAACCCGAACAACGAGCCAGACCTGCTCGCGCCGTACATGTACCTGTGGACGGGCACGCCGTCGAAGACCGCGACGGTCGTGCGGGCGGCGATGACGTTGTTCACCACGGGACCGGACGGCATGACCGGCAACGACGACCTGGGCACGATGTCGGCCTGGTACGTCTTCTCGTCGCTGGGCATCTACCCGACGTTCAACGGGGCGGACTTCCTCGCCCTGTCCTCGCCGCAGTTCGAGTCCGCCACCGTCCGCATCGGACAGTACGGATCCCAGGGCGGGACGCTGACCGTGTCGGCGCGAGGCGTGTCGGACACCAACCGGTACATCAAGAACGTGTCCTTCGGCGGCCGTGACGTCCGCAAGACGTGGCTGTCCTGGACGTCGTTGCAGCGCGGCGGGAAGCTCACCCACGAGGTCTCGTCCAAGCCCTCGTCGTGGGGCACCGGACGTGGAGACGAGCCCCCGTCGCTGAACGACGGCAACGAGGACTCGCGACGGGCGTTGAACGCCTCGCTGCGCAACTCCGAGATCGTGCTGCCGACCTCGGACTCCGCGCAGTCGCTGACGCTGCAGCTCGACGTGCTGGCGCAGGCGCCGGGCGCGACGTCCGTGCGGCCGCAGGTGACCGCACCCGCCGGGTGGAAGGTGAGCGGCGCCAAGCCGTTCGTGATCGTGTCGCGGCACCTGCCGACGCAGAAGACGGTGCCGCTGACGCTGACGGTGCCCGCCGGGGTGGCACCCGGCTCGTACGAGGTCGCCGTGCAGGTCGAGTCGGTCGCGCTGAAGGCGGTGATCGAGGTCAAACCGGCCGCGCTGTGCGCGTTCTCGACGTGTTCGGTGGACGTGACGCCGGAGCTCAACCACGACGGCACGGCCACGGTCGCCGACTCGGCCGCGGGCAACTTCGACGGCGGCGGCTGGAGCTACGACGCCGCGCTGCTGCCGGCCAAGGGACCCGTGACGTGGGGCGGCATCACCTACCAGGCGCCCGACCCCACCGGCACCGCGCCGAACTTCGTGGAGGCCAAGGGCCAGGGCATGCTCCTGCCCACCGGCCAGTACTCGTGGCTGCACGTGGTGGGCTCGTCGCACAACGGCCCGGTGTCGACCGCCTTCACCGTCTGGTACACCGACGGCACCTCGGCAGAGGTGGCGGCGACCGTGGCCGACTGGGCCGGTGGCGGCCCGGCCGTGCTGGAGATGCCGCACCGCATCAAGGCCGGCCAGGGCGTCGACGGGCCGCCGGTGCGGCTGTTCGGCCAGTCGTTGCGCCTGGACGCGTCGAAGACGGTCCGTTCGGTGACGCTGCCGAACGACCCGCGGGTGGAGCTGTACGCGCTCACCCTCGCCTGAGGACGACCTCCACCCCACCGGTGGTGAACACTGGTGGGGTGGAGCTCCTCGGAAGCAGTCAGCGGTCCCACGTCTGGGCGGACGGCGACCGCATCGTCAAGCAGGTCATCGGCGACCAGGCGGCGTTCGAGCGCGAGGTCACCGCGCTGGGGCTCGCCGAGCACACCGGCATGGTCCCGCGCGTACTCGACGTCGACCACGACACCAGGACCGTGGTGCTCGAACGGCTGCGTTCCGACCCGCCCACCGAGGACTGGGTGGTCGACTACGCCCGCGGCCTGGCCCGCCTCCACCGCGCCACCGGCCCTGAGCACGCCGGACTCCTGCCGCGCCAGGAGATCCCCGACCCCGTGCCGTTCCTGCGGTTCGTCAGAGCCCTGGAGGTCGAGATCGGGGACGCCGAGGACGAGCTGGCGTTCGAGGACACCGGCAAGTTCGACCTGCTGCACGGCGACCCGTGCCCCGGCAACGACATGTACACCGAGCAGGGCGCCCGGTTCGTCGACCTCGAAGGCGCGTCGCTCGGTGACGGGGTAACCGAGGTCGTCTACCTCCGCATGGGGTTCCCGACCTGCGCGACCGTCACGGAGACGCCCCGCGAGCTGCGCGAGGCGGCCGAGCAGGCCTACTTCGAGGAACGCGGGTGCAGCCCCTCAGGACTGGAGGACGCCTGCGTGCGGTGGCTGGTGCACGGCGACGCGCTGGTGCAGCGCTTCGACCGGGACGGCCGCGACCACCTCGCCAGGGTCGTCGACGAGGACTGGTTCTGGTACAGCGCCACGGCGCGTGGCCGGCTGATGTACCGGACGCGGGTGGTGTCGACGTTCACCGAGACGCATCCGAAGATGAGCGCGCTCGCGCGGCGGTTGCTGGAGCGGATGAACGGGATCTGGGAGCCCCAGCCGATCGGGACCGTCCGCACGCACGTCTCATGACCAAGCCGACAGCGCCAGCCGCGAGGTGAACGACCTGTCCACGCCCGACACCGGGTCCACGAAGGACAGGGTGCGGGCCAGCAGCTGCAACGGCGACGAGAAGTCGTCGAGCGGGCGTTCCCGCAGCACGGGGTAGAAGTCGTCGTTCATGATCGGCACGCCGAGCCCCGACATGTGCAGGCGCAGCTGGTGGGTGCGGCCGGTCAGCGGCCTCAGGCGGTAGCGGCCCAGCGAGCCGCGGTGCTCCACGAGGGACACGTGCGTCTCGGCGTTCGGCTCGCCGTCGGTCTCGAACGCGGTGATGATGCCGCGCTCCTTGACGATCCGCGACTGCACGACCCGCGGCAGCTCCAGCTCCGGTGAGTACGGCGCGATCGCCTCGTACTCCTTGGACACCACCCGGTCGCGGAACATGGTCTGGTACTTGCCCCGCAGCTCGCGGCGCACCACGAACAGCACGAGCCCCGCGGTGACGCGGTCCAGGCGGTGCGCGGGGGAGAGCTCCGGCAGGCCCAGCGAGTCGCGCAGCTTCACCAGGGCCGTCTGCATGATGTGCTGGCCGCGCGGGATCGTCGCGAGGAAGTGCGGCTTGTCGGCGACCACGATGTCGTCGTCCTGGTGCACGACGCCGACTTCGAACGGGACGGGCACCTCGACGGGCAGGTCGCGGTGGAACCAGATGTAGCTGTCCGGCACGAACGGCGCGTCGATCCCCAACGGACCGGACACGCTCCAGATCCGTTCCTCCCGCAGCATCTCGACGACGCGTTCCGAAGCCACGCGCGGCAGGCGCTCCACGAGGTGGTCGCGCAGCAGCAGCCACGGACCTTCGGCCGGCAGCTTCAACCGGGCCGCGTCCAGGCCGTTGCGCTGGGGGAGGGGGGAGGAAGGTTTGCGTCTCATCGCACCGGTCAGTCTAAATGTTCGGAAAAACCGAACGACATCGCTCGAAAACATTCGCTGTACCGAAGGGACCTGGTCGCCGAGGCTGGGCGCATGCCGGTTTTCCTGGTCCTCGGTTCGGTCATCTCACTGCAGTTCGGCGCGGCGTTCGCCAGTCAGCTCTTCGGACAGATCGGGGCGCCCGGCGCCACGGCGTTACGGCTCGGCATCGCGGCGTTGCT
>JASLAV010000319.1 GCA_030146905.1 Lentzea sp.
CCTCCGCTAACGTCGTCGGCAGGTCATGAGAGCCAGCGTCAAGCCCAAGCTTGCTGGCCGGCAACCCTCCAACCGCGGTGGGGTGCCCTTGGTGAGGACCTGGTCCGGCGCGTGGGGCGCCGGTCAAGCGCGGGCCTTCGCGACACGGGGCCCCTGGCCTCGGAGGCAGCTCGATGACGCTCGCGATCACCCCCGGCACCACCACCGCCGTTCCCGCCGTCGTCGGCGCCGACCTGCGCGTCCCGCTCGTCACCGGAGAGCGCGTCACCTACGCCAACCTCGACCACGCGGCGAGCGCGCCCTGTCTTCAGGAGGTCCGCGACGCCGTCGACGAGCTGCTGCCCTGGTACGCCAGCGTGCACCGCGGCGCCGGGTTCGCCTCGCAGGTCTCGACCCGCGTCTACGAGCAGGCACGCGACCGCATCCGCAGGTTCGTCGGCGCGCACGCGTCGGACACCGTCGTCTTCACCCGCAACACCACCGATTCGCTGAACCTGCTGGCGCGCAGCGTTCCCAAGAACACGGCCGTCGTGCTGTTCGACAGCGAGCACCACGCGGCGCTGCTGCCGTGGCGCGGGCCGAACGTTCAGCGCATCGCCGCTCCCACCTCGTCCGGCGCCGCAATCGTCGCGCTGGACCGGGCCTTGACCGCCGCCCCGGTCGGTCCCCGGCTCGTGATCGTCACCGGGGCGTCCAACGTCACGGGGGAGCTGTGGCCCGTCGCGGAGTTCGCGAAGGTCGCGCGCAGGCACGGGGCGCGGATCGCGCTCGACGCCGCCCAGCTCGCCCCGCACCGCCCGATCGACGTCCGCGAGCTCGGCGTCGACTACGTGGCGTTCTCCGGCCACAAGATCTACGCGCCGTTCGGCGCCGGTGTGCTCGTGGGCCGTGCCGACTGGCTGCAGCAGGCCCAGCCGTACCTGGTGGGCGGCGGCGCGACGTCGAAGGTGACCGACCACGGCGACCGGCTCGGCGTGGCCTGGTCCGCGGTGCCCGAGCGGCACGAGGCCGGCAGCCCCAACGTCGTCGGCGTGCACGCGCTGGCGGCCGCCTGCGAGATCCTGTCGCGGCACTGGGAGCAGACCGTCGCGCACGAGCAGGAGCTGCTGACGCGCCTGCGTGAGGGCCTGCGCACGATCCCGGGCTTCCGCGAGCTGTCGATCCTGACCGACGCCGACAAGGTCGGCGTCGTGAGCTTCACGATCTCCGGCTTCGACGCGGGCTTCCTCGCGGCGGCGCTCTCGGCCGAGTACGGCATCGGTGTGCGTGACGGCGCGTTCTGCGCGCACGTCATCGTGGGTCGCCTGGTCAAGCAGGTCGGATCGCACGAGCAGCGTGCCGTGCGCGCGTCGATCGGCCTCGGCACGACGGTCGAACACGTGGACCGTTTGGTGGCGGCGCTGCGCACCCTCGTCACCGAAGGTCCGAAGTGGACCTACGCGCAGCACGACGGCCGCTGGGTCCCCGAGGACGACACCCGAACCCTTCCGCCGTTCCTCGCGTAGTCCTGTTAGTGGACAATGACCTGGTGAGTGACGAGCCCGAGGCCGCGGAGAAGGTCCCTGCCGAGGTCGTGGAGAAACCGGCGGACAAGCAGGTCAGCGAGCCGGAGGAGCCCGCGGCCGACGCCGAGCGGCCCGCGGCGGAGGAGAAGCCGGCGGAGTCTGCGGCGGAGGCGGCTGACGACGACGTCGAGGGGTTCTCCATCGCCGGCTCGCTGCCGGAGCCGAAGACCGTGATGCTCGCGGTCCTGGCCGCGGGCGTGCTGGCGCTGGACGTGCTCACCAAGGTCCTGTCGGTGGCGTTCCTGGAGGGCGCCGAGCCGATCAAGACCTTCGGCGGCGCGCTCTACCTGACGTTCGTCCGCAACCCCGGTGCCGCCTTCGGACTGGCCGAGAGCTGGACGTGGATCCTCGCGCTGATCGCGTTCGGCGTCGCCGGGTTCATCGTCTGGATCTCGCGCAACCTCCGCTCGCAGGGCTGGGCCGCCGGGCTCGGCCTGGTGCTCGGCGGTGCCGTCGGCAACCTCGCCGATCGCCTCTTCCGCGAGCCGGGACCGATGCGGGGTCACGTCGTCGACTTCCTGTCGCTCTTCGACCCGTACGGCCGCGTGTGGCCGGTGTTCAACGTCGCCGACATGGCGATCGTCGGTGGCGGAGTGACGATCATCGTGCTCTCGCTCATGCAGCACGACTACGACGGCACCGTCCACAAGGAGTCCCCGGTTCCCGTCGAGCAGGACGGGCTGAAGGAACCGAAGTAGCGGCCCCCTGGTAAATTCAGGGTTCTGCCTGGCGCGGTTGATGGTGCAACACCCAACCCCGGCGCCACGAGGCGTAACCCCAGCCAGAAGAAGGTCGAGGCCCCGCGTGAGCGGATACCGAACGCTGCCGATTCCCGACGGTCTGGACGGCATGCGCGTCGACGCCGGCCTCGCGAAGCTCCTGGGCCTGTCGCGCACCGTCGTCGTGGCCATCGCCGACGCCGGCGACGTGCTGGTCGACGGCCGTGTCGCCGGCAAGTCCGACCGCCTGACGGCCGGGTCGATGCTGGAGATCACCCTGCCTGCGCCGCCGCAGCCGGTCACCGTCCAGGCGATCCCCGTCGAGGGCATGATCATCCTGCACGAGGACGACGACATCATCGTCATCGACAAGCCCGTCGGTGTCGCCGTGCACCCGTCGCCGGGCTGGACCGGTCCGACGGTGGTGGGCGGGCTGGTCGCCGCAGGCCACCGGGTCGCGACGTCGGGAGCCGCCGAACGCCAGGGCGTCGTGCACCGGCTCGACGTCGGCACCACGGGCGTGATGGTCGTGGCGAAGTCCGAGTCCGCGTACTCGGCCCTGAAGCACGCCTTCAAGGAGCGGACCGTCGAGAAGGTCTACCACGCGATCGTGCAGGGCCACCCCGACCCGATCAAGGGCACCATCGACGCGCCGATCGACCGCCACCCGAAGCACGACTACAAGTTCGCGGTGATGAACTCCGGCAAGCCGTCCATCACGCACTACGAGGTGATGGAGGCGTTCAGGGCCGCCTCGCTCGTCGAGGTCCACCTGGAGACCGGGCGCACGCACCAGATCCGCGTGCACTTCTCGGCGCTGCACCACCCGTGCGTCGGCGACCTGACCTACGGGGCCGACCCGACGCTGTCCAAGCGCCTCGGGGTCTCGCGGCAGTGGCTGCACGCGCGGCAGCTCGGCTTCCACCACCCGGCCGACGGGCAGTGGGTCTCGTTCACCTCCGAGTACCCGGAGGACTTGGCGCAGGCGCTGGAAAAGCTGCGCGACGAAGGCTGATTGCGTTTGGGTAAATCATCGGTTGACGACATTGCACTTGATGTTAATCGATGTGCTCCATAGCGTTTCCGGTATGGAAATCACCGTTCTCGCGGCCTCTGGCCGGACCGGACTCGCCCTCACCCGCAAGGCGCTGGAGCGCGGCCACACCGTCACCGCGATCGCCCGTGACCCCGCGCGGATCGACCTCGACCACGAGAAGCTCCGCAAGGTGGCGGGCGACGTGAACGACCCGGCGAGCATCGCCGCGGTCGTCGGACCTGACTCCGTCGTCCTGTCCGGACTCGGCACGGAGGTGGCCGGGACGTTGTTCGCGGGAGCCGAGGCCGTGGTCGCCGCCGGGCCGCGCCGGATCATCTGGCTCGGCGCCTACGGCACGGGTCCGTCCGCCGAGGTGGCGGGCGAGGGTGCCGCGGTGCTGGAGAAGTTCATGGGCGACCGGATCCCGGACAAGGTCGCGGCCGACAACGCCGTCCTCGCCGCCGGCGGCACCGTCTTCCACGCCGGGGTGCTGAGCGACGACCAGGAGAGCCCCGGCCGCCGCACGGCCGGTCTCGACGACGCGCCGCCGTTCGACCTCACCGCGAGGGTCAGCAGGGAGACCGTGGCCGCCGCCATGCTCGACGAGGCCGAGGAGCCCCGCTTTCCCGGCGCCGTCGCGCTGCCGCTAGCTGCTTAGCACCTCGGTGAGGGTCGTCCGCACCTGATCGCGCAGCCAGGCGTGGGCGAGGTCCGAGTCGTAGCGCTGGTGCCAGTTGCAGTTGATCGCGGCCTCCGCTGACTCGGCGGGCAACGGCCGCGTGACCAGGCCGAACGCCTCGACCAGCGGGCGGCAGAGGATTCCCGTGGTGGTGACCAGCGCGTCGCTCGCGGCCGCGATCTGCAGGGCGGTGTGGACCGTCGCCACGCTCGCGATCACCTTGCGCTGAAGACCCTCGGCGGCCAGCAGGTCGTCGATCGGCGCGGTGAGACGGCCACGGCGC
>JASLAV010000324.1 GCA_030146905.1 Lentzea sp.
CTCAAGGTCGTCCGTGACATCGTGCGCGACATCATCTCCGACGCCATCGGCAAGCTGATCTCGATCTGCCTCCGATGGGCACCCGCCGTCGCAGCGGCCGGCGCGGGCCTTGCGGGAGCGATCGCCGAGTGCGTCCCCGTCGCTGTCAAGTGGGCGAACAAGGCTCTGGAGGCCTGCCGCAGGCTCACCAAGGCGTTCAGCAACGCAGGCGGGCTGTTCAAGAAGCTCGACGACATTCTGGTCAACGCCAAGACCGCGCTCTCCAAGAGCGGCGACGACTTCGTCAACGTACTCAAGAAGGGTATCGACGCCGACATCCGGCGAAGCATGACCGACTTCTCCGTCACCGGCATGGCCAAGGACGCGTACGGAGAGGCCAAGAAGGTCGCGGTAGACGGCGTCAAGACCGCTCCCGCCGAGTTCCTGCCCAAGCTGGGAATCGAGGCGACCAAGGAGTCCACCAAGTTCCGTGATTGGGAGGACGAAGCGAAGGACGGCGGTGGCTGGAGAACGTGGCGCGACCTGCGGGCCGAGGAAGAGAAGAAGCAGGAAGAGAACCGCAAGGAAGCTCGGGGCGGATGAAAGCCGTCCGCATCCTGCACCGGATCTTCGCGTTCCTGGTCATCCCCGTTCTCGGGTACCTGCTCGGCGCGACGATCTTCAACTACTTCTCGGACAAGGTCGAGACCGAAGACCTGAGCGACGCCAGCCACATCATCGTCGCCACGTCGTGCGACCGGTACGGCCCGGTGACGCTGCGCGGCTTCGGTTACGTGTACGAGTGCCGTGCCACGGTCACGAACAAGGTCAACGGCAACGTCGTCACCACGACGGCGCGAGGCTTCCTCCGGCCCGATCTCATCGGCAAGCAGGTGGCCGGTGAAGGGTTCAACCGCGGTGACCTGTATCCGGTGCGCCCGTACTCGGGGTGGGGCATGGTCCTGCTTCTGCCGTTCGGCATTCTCTGGTTCTACGTGTACATCGCGGTCGCGTGGCGGCTGTTGCCGGAGCGGCGCAAGTCCCGCCGCAAGCCGGTGCGCTATCAACGTCCTGACAACCCCACGGAACCCGATCGCACGGTTCGTGTCTTTGCCGGGCGCCGACGGGTGTGGTTGTTCTTCGTCTTTCTGCTCGGGTGTGTTGGTGTCTTCGTGTACAACTCGTCGGCGTTCCAGGACGACGCCGTCGCTACAGGTGTAGCGATCGGGTCATGGGCAGTGGTCGTCCTCGTGATCGCCAACGTCGCGTGGCGGCTGGTGCGAGGACCGATGATCGCGATCTCACCCGAGGGCCTGGAGTGGCGCGGCGCGAAGCTCAGCTGGGCTGAGATTCAGGAGGTGCAGCTGACTCGCCGCCAGGCTCTGATCATCCAGCCTCGCAACGGTGAGGTCGTGAAGATCAGCGGATTCAGCACTGAGGAGGCCACCCGCATCCATGTGGCCATGGGGCAATTCAGCCAGGCGACGTACGCCCGCGAGAGCACCAGCAGCGCGTGAACACTCTTGGGTGCGACGAGCACGGGTGGCAGGAGCCTGCCGGTCTGGACGGGGTCTCAGCCGGTCTGCGGTCTTGATCCTGGGTTCGACTCCGGTTCAGGCTCCAGCACGATCCCTGGGACAACTTCCGGCGGTGTCTCGTGCGGGAACTCGGGTGTGGGCTCCGGCCCTGTCTCGGGCCAGGACTGCGGTGCCGGACCGAACGCGCGCTGGGCGGGCGGCCAACTGGAGGCAGATCCCCGAAGCGTCGACGCCGTGCCGCTGAGCGCAGACCCTGAGACTTCGACCGCCTCGACACGGGCCGATGCGGTGGTCGTCGTGCGACACCTATGACGTAGGCAGCTGCGCCAGCATTCACCCAAATGGGGTATTGAACACTGCTCCGACTCCAGGTTACCTTGAAAGGTCCTAGCTAAGATCGCTTGATGTGTAGGTTCCGCCGAGAGGAGTATATCGCACAGGGCAAGTGATCACAAGGTAGGCGTCGCCGATGGACCGGCCGGGCGGCCCCCGCCGTAGGGGCACTTGGAGTCGAGTGTCCCGGTGATGCGGAGCGCCACGGTAGGCGCAGGGATGCGGCGTCACGCCTGATCGGGCGTGACGCCAGACGCGGTAGAGGAGTTCATGCCCCGGCTATCTGGAGCCGGCCCTCCTCGAGGACCGTGGAGTCCCTGCCGGATCTGGCTGCGCTCCTGATCTTTTCGTGTTCGTCCGCCGACACCGCGCCGCTGCGACATGCCCGCGCCACGAATCCGTGCGTGGCTCTCTGTATCGCGGCGCACCGTCGTGCGGACGGCTGCCCAGCGAACACGACGCATCGCCGCGCACCGTGGAGGTGGAGACGCCATGTCATCACGCGATCTACGAATCATTGATCATCAAGCCGGGCCGGCCCCTGCCCCGTCCACATCGGACGGGTGCACGGATGTGGACTCGCCGGTGGGGTCATTTCTGTGCGATCCGCCAAGCCTGTGGGCCTGGTTGTCCTACGCCGCGGGCTGGGCCTGGCACACGATCCAAGTCTGGTGGCCGCTGTTGGTACTGGTGGCAGTGGCGGCCTTGACGGTGGGCGCGCTGCTCGCCGTGGCGGTGCGGCGAGCCCGTACAGAGGCGGCAGAGCAGGCATCGTGGGTGGAGATCACCCCTCCCGCGGTCATGCCCGCCGACGGTGCGCGCGGACTGTGGCGAGCGCTGGCAGGTCTGCTGTCCCGCACCCGCAGAGGACTCGCCCCGCGGCATTTGGCCGTGGAGTTCGTCGCCGACGCCACCGGAATGCGTGCAGGTGTGTGGGTGCCTCCGACGTTGTCGGCATCGTCGGTTGCCGAAGTGACCAGCCGCTGTTGGCCCGGTGCCCGAGCCACCATCACCAACACCCCGCCCACGGTGCACTGTGATGGTGCGGGGCGGGTGACGGCCGCGCACGTGCTGCCGCGCGGTGGCCCGTGGGCGCCGCTGTTGGACCCCTCCCGCGCCATGCGGCGACAGGCTGCCGAGGTGGACGGTCTGCACAGCGTGCTGGCCGCGCTGGCCGACCGCGGTGAGACGGACAGCGCGTGCGTGCAGCTCATCGTGTCCGTGGCCCGCACCGGCCGCCCCCGTGGCGACCGGAGCCGGCCGTGGTGGGCGCGGATCGCACTCGGCTTCCTGAAAGCACCGTTCGTGATCATCCTCGCTATCGCGGACGTATTCCTCGGCAAGGGCTCGGCCGCCAGTCACCAGCCTGCCGCAGCCACCAGCACGCCGGAGGATCCGGCGGTGGCCGCGTACCGCAAGGCGATCGCGGCCAAGCAGGCACACGGCCCGCATCTGCAGGCGACCCTGCGCCTGGCGGTGTGCTCTCCGGTGTCGCGACGGCTGCGGCGGCGCGCGGTGAACACGCTCGTCAACGGCTACGACCTCGCCGCCCCTGCGGCGATCCTGGCGACTCGCCCTGCCCAACGCGCGGAGCGGCAGCTGGTGTAGCGGCTGCCCGGACGCCGCCGGGACCGGTTCCTGGTCACCCTCGACGAGGCCGTCGCGCTGTGGCATCTGCCCGACCAGCCGGCGCAGTACGGCATCGCCGATGCCACCGCCCGTGTCCGGCGGCCCCGCCGCGACCTGCCCCGTTTCCATCCCCGCCGTCGGCCGGAACAGCCCGAGGGAGGCCAAGATGCCGCAGCCTGAACGCGACGAAGCATCCGCAGGTCGACACAGGTCGACGCGCCTGCGGCTCGTTCCCGCGAATCATCCGAACCGGCAGACGCCGAAGTTGTTGGGAGTCGCCAACGACGGCCCGCCCGACGTGATCGGGCTGCGGGTCGCCGACGCCCGCCACCACGTCCACGTGCAGGGTGTGACCGGGGTGGGCAAGTCCACCTGGCTGGCCAACCACGTGCTCGCCGAAGCCGACGCCGGGCGCGGCGTCGTGTTGCTGGACTGCCAAGGAGATCTGGCCCGCCACGTGCTCGACCGGCTCCCCGCGGCCTGCGGGAACCGTCTGGTGATCCTCGATCCGACCGAGACCGAGGCACCGCCGGCGTGGAACGTGCTCGCCCCACTCGACCGTCCCAGCGGCGAGACACCGGGACGAGACACCGAGACCGCCCAACGAGACCGCGAGACGCGGCAGCGAGACGGCGAGACCGGGCGGGAGTGGGCCGCCGAGAGCGTGGTCGGTGTGTTCCGCCGCCTCTACGCCGCTTGGTGGGGACCACGGATGGACGACGTGCTCCGCGCCGCCTGCCTGACATTGGTGCGACGGCCAGGTTCGACGCTGGCCGAGGTGATCCCGGTGCTGACGCGGCCGGAGTTCCGCCACGCCATCCTCGCCCGCTACGGCGAGCCGGAAGGGCTGGACGGCTTCTGGGAGGGCTACGACGCCCTGTCCGCGGGGCAGCGCAACCAACTCGCCGGGCCGGTGCTGTCACGGCTGCGGTCAGTGCTGTCCCGCAGGTTCGCTCGCGACCTGCTCGGCACCGCGGCCTCCACAATCAACCTCTCCGACATCCTCGACGGCGGCATCCTGATCGCCCGGCTGCCCAAGGGCGAGATCGGTGAGCATGCCGCCCAGCTGGTCGGGTCGTTGCTGCTATCCGGGTTGTGGTCTGCGGCCACTCGCCGCGCCACCCTGGCGCCGGAAGACCGCAGAGACGCCACCGTCGTGGTCGACGAGTGCCACAACTTCCTGCACATGCCGATCGGCGTGGACGACGCGCTGGCCGAAGCACACGGCTACCGGCTCTCGCTCGTGCTGGCGCACCAGCACCTCGCCCAGTTACCGCCTGATGTGCGGGAGGCAGTGGATGCCAACGCCCGCAACAAAATCCTGTTCACCGTCTCCCCGAACGACGCGACCAAACTCGTGCGGCACGTGGCACCCTATTTCGACGAACGTGACCTCGCCCGCCGTCACGCCTTCGAGGTTCTGGCCCGCACCGTCCACCACGGACACGACGTGCCACCTTTCACGCTCGCCACGGAACCGCTGCCGCCGCCTGTTCGTGGCCGTGCTGAACAACTCCGGGCCGCAGCACGCAAACGAACCGGCCTGACCGCCGAGCAGCGCGCCCGCGCCACACGCCGCCGGCATGTCAACACTGCGCCCCGCGCCGCCCGGCTGGGCGCCGATCCCACTCGCACTGTGGTGCCCAGTCAGTCAGTGGGCCACTCGGTGGGCCAGCCACCGGCCACTCAACGGGGCACCTATGACTGGCCCACTGACTGACCGCCCCGGCACCGGCCTTTCCGCAGCTCACGGCAGAAGTGGAGGAACAGTGCGCGTCTCCCGACATTCATCGATACATCCGCACACACCCCCAAGGGTGGAGATCCGCCCGGCAAGCCGGGCCGACGTGCTCACGCACTCGCGCGGGCTCACCGCCCGCGATGCCGAGGTGATCTCCTACCTGGCGCGGCATCGGGTGCTCACCGCACTGCAGCTCGCGCGGCTGGTGTTCGGCTCCTACTCCCATGCCCGCTCCCGGCTCGCTGTACTCCACGAGCGCGGCGTGCTCGCCCGCTTCCGCCGTGACATCTGGCCCGGCTCCCAGCCGTGGCGCTACACCCTCGGCCCCGTGGGCGCGGTCGTGCACGCAGCCGCCACCGGAGCCGCACTGCCGCGTCCCGCTACGGTCACCGAAACCGTGCTTCGGCTCGCGCACTCCACCCACACCGAACACCGACTCGGCGTCAACGACTTCTTCGCCAACCTGGCTGGACACACCCGAGACCATCCCGAGTGCGCCCTGCGCGAATGGTGGCCGGAATACGAGATCACCGAAACCTGCGCAGGCATCGTCCGCCCTGATGCCTACGGTGAATACACCGCTGCCGACAGCACGCTCGCGTTCTTCTACGAACACGACACCGGAACCGAACCCATCGCGACCCTGGTGGAGAAAGTCGGCAAGTACGCCGAGCTGGCCGACGCAGGCATCCGCAAGCCCGTCCTGTTCCAGCTCCCGAGCACGAGCCGCGAACACAACTTCCACATCGGCCTCGCACAGCGCTGGCCGCACAAGACACCCGTGCCCCTGGCGACCTTGCCCACCGACCAACTCGCCCCGCCCAACCACCGCATCACGCCCGCCACACCATCCATCGTGGACGAGCTCTGGCTGCCAGCTGGGCATGCACGTCGCCGCACGCTCGCCAACCTCACATCTCGCCGCACGCAACAGTTGGAGGATGATCGAGACTTCTACCTTCGTTCCGCCTGAAACTCATTTCCCACAACATGTTCCGGACTCGCGTCGAACGCCCGTCTGTCTCGCATCAGGTGAGACCAGCAAAGAGACAGCGAGACAACGCCGAGACCGCAGCGAGACACCTGCTCTCGCTCGTCTCGACCAGGTCTCGCAGCTTGTCTCGCTGCACCAAGGGCAACAACGTCCGGAGCGCGACTACAGAGCCGGTGATCGCCGGCCCCGACGGGTGCCGAAGTGCAGTCGGGGAGTCGAGGCCCACCAGTTGGCTTTCCTGTTCGACGCCACGACCTGGCCTGTCGAACAACCGCCCGTGACATCACGCGCACCAGGAGCGTGCTCACGGGCATCTGGAGGTGCCGACGATGGACCCCCAACCGCACGATTACGCAATTGTTGTTCCACTGCCTCGAAAAGCACCCGATGGTGACATCGAGATCCCGCCCCATACCATCCCTGAACAGGTGGTTTGGCGGTATGATGGGACCGGAAAGCGCACGAAGAACTGGACTTTCTCCGGTCACGTGCGCTACGTGAGTGGCGCCGAAGGCGATCGTTTACGCGGCGAGCTGAATGCCGTGATCCACGACCTTCTCGACTGGGCTATGACCCAGGAATGCGCCGAACAACCCGACGAGCGGGAGGCTGCATGAACACCCCGAACAACCCCGAAACAGACCCGCCCGCACCAGCACTGGCCGCACGGTTCCCCGCGGCGCTCACCGTGGTGCCGTCCGGGCCGTCAGGGTTGTCGGACTACGCGGTCTCGCCACTCGGCTTGCCGACAGCCTTGCTGCGCAACGAAGTCCGGGTCGCCTTTCTCGCTCGAACGTCCACGGACGACCAGCAAGATCCGCGCCAATCCATGTTGCGGCAGCTCGGAAACTGCAAGGCCGCTATCCCTGAGTCGTGGGTGATCGTCGCGCACTTCTACGACGTCGAGTCAGGCCGCATGGAACTCGACCTACGCGGCCGTGGTGAGAACTACGAGCGCTACGACATCCCGATCGCCCGTGACGGCGGGGTCACCGGCCTGCTCGACGAAGCCACTCATCCAGGCCGCCGGTTCGATGTCGTGATCTGCGAGAGCGTCTCGCGAGTCGCCCGCCGCACTTTCGAGGGCCTCTCGATCGAACGGGAGTTGGAGCGAGTCGAGGTCCCGCTGTTCGCCTCCAACGAACCGATCACACTGGCCGGGAGTCGAGCGCAGCGGATTCTGCAGCGGCGGATCAACCAGTCGGTGGCCGAGTACGAGGTCCTCAACACCCTCGAACAGTCCTGGGGTGGACTGTGCACGCACGTGCGCGAAGGCTGGAACATCGGCAAACCGCCGTATGGCTACAAGGCCAAGATCTACCGCCACCCCAACCCCACCAAGGCCGTCAAGGGTCAGACCAAGACACGGCTCGAGCCCGACGGCCTGCAGGGCGAGACTGTCACGTAGATGGCCGCGTGGCGCTATCACGA
>JASLAV010000340.1 GCA_030146905.1 Lentzea sp.
GGAGCGGACGCGTGTCGTCGGTGACATGGCGTGCTTGGCCCTTCTCGGTGGGGACGCGAGGGGGTGTGGCGCGCCTCACCGTAGAAGTGACCAGCAGATTACCGCAATATCTCGACGTGATTGCGCAAATTTGCGACATCGTGCTTTGAGCAGGAAAGACGCGTGCGCGATCGGGTGCCCGACCGGCTCCGCTGGGTGAACAGGGTCGGTCACCAGCGGCAGCTCGTCGGCGCTACCACCAGGTTCGTGCCCGAACGTCCCCGATAAATTGGTGCGATCGCGCGATGGTCCACTTGCGGCGGCTTGCGGAGCCGTTGCGCCGGCTTCCGCAAGGTTGCGCAAGCGTCAGAGCGCCGCGAACAGGCGTCTGGCTCGGTTCAGCAGATCCAACCTGTGCTCACGCCGCAGGAACGAGTGCCCCTCGCCGGGGTAGACGACCAGTTCCGAGTGCGGGACGGCGAGATGAAGGAGCTCGGCTTGCTCCACCGGCACGTTGGTGTCGTCGGCGCCGTGCACGATCAACATCGGCGTGGTGATCCGGCCGGCGTAGGTGAGGGGGCTGTGCTCCGGGCTGTCGCCGAGGGCGGCCTCGAACGCGCCCCACTCGCCGTGCGCGATCTGCTTCGGCCAGTCGGAGATGCCCGCGCCCACGAACGCGGCCTTGAACCTGTCCGTCCGGGTCGTCGCCCACGCGGCCATGAACCCGCCGTGGCTCCAGCCCGAGATGCCGAGCCTGTCCCGGTCGGCCACGCCTTGGCCGACGAGGAGGTCGATGCCGGTCTCGATGTCGTGCCACTCCTCCTGGCCGACCCTGCCGGCGACCGCGGCCGCGAACTCGTGGCCCCTGCCCAGACCTCCGCGCGGGTTCGGCAGGAAAGACGCGATGCCCTGATGCGCGAACCACTGCGCCGACGGCACCCAGTGCAGCTGCAGGTCGTCGGTCCAGCGGCCGTAGGGACCGCCGTGGACCAGGGTGACGAGGGGGAACGGTCCGTCGTCACGAGTCCTGCCCGGCGGCAGCACCAGGAGGCCGTCGAGGTCCAGCCCGTCCCGCGCGGTGTAGCGGAGGCGTTCCTGCGTGCCCCAGACGACGCCGTCGGGGTTCTCGCGCGGGCGGTGTGAACCGCGGACACGCCTGAGGAGGCCGCCGCCGAGGCGGTGGAACTCGGTGTCCAGGCCGGTGGCGACGACCATGATCGGCGCGTGGCCGTCGTCCTGGACGAGTTCGACGGGACAGGCGGGCATGCCCGCGGTGAGGTTGCGGTGGCGCTGGTCGAAGACGGCGTTGCCGCCCTGCAGGTGCGGTGGTGTCAGGGCGAGGTAGACGATCTCGTCGCCCCACCACACCGGGTTGCCGGCGTCGGCCGGTGCCGGTCCGAGGTCGGTGGTGGTGCCGTCGTCCGCCACGACGTGCAGGGCCGGGTCGAGCAGCCCGGGGTCGATCTTCTCGCTGGACCAGGTGATGACCGCCAGCCGGCCGTCCGGGTGCCTTGCCGTCTCGGCGACGTGACGGCCGGGGATGCGGACGTCGGCGGGCGGGGTCTTGGTGGGCGGCGGTGGACAGTGGTCGACCACCACCTCGTCGGTCAGCTCCCGCACGGGACCTCCTCGCTTGATCTCCACTTAACTGCAGGTTCTACGGTCCATCCCATGACGATTCTGGTGGCTGGGGCGACGGGGAACGCCGGACGGCAGGTGGTGCGTGAGCTGCTCGCGCTGGGACAACGAGTCCGCGCCCTCACCAGGAACGCGGCGGGGGCGGACCTCCCGGCCGGGGTGGAGGTCGTCGAAGGGGATCTGACCCGGCCGGAGACCGTCCCGTTCGACGGTGTCACCGGCGTGCACCTGCTGGCGAACGCCGGAGCCGACTACGCCGACCTCCTCACGGGGCCGGAACTGGTGGAGCTGGCCGAACAGGCGGGCGTCCGGCGGGTCACGCTGGTGTGGAGCGGATCGAGGAGCCCGGTGGAGGAAGCGGTCACGGCCAGTTCGCTGGAGTGGACGGTGCTGCGGCCGATGGACTTCATGTCGAACGCCCTGGCGTGGGCGGGGCCGGTACGCGAGAAGGGGGAGGTACGCGAACCGTTCCCCCATGCGCGCAGTGCGCTCGTGCACGAAGGCGACATCGGGGCGGTGGCGGCCGCCGTGCTCGCGAGGGGTGGGCACGGCGGCCGCACGTACACGCTGACAGGTCCGGAGTCGCTGTCCGTGCCGGAGCAGGTGGCGACGATCAGCGCCGTTGTCGGCAGGGAGATCCGGTACGTCGAGCAGACCGAGGAGGAAGCGCGCGACGAGACGCTGGCCAGGGGAACACCGTCGGAGTTCGCCGACGTGCTCCTCGCGTGGAAGCGGGACATGCCCGCGGAGGGGTACACCGTCGTACCGACCGTCGAGGACGTGCTGGGAAGGCCCGCGCGCTCGTTCGCCTCGTGGGTGGGCGAGCACGCGGGCCACTTCGCGGCCTAGCGCAGCAGGTAGGCGTCGAGGATCGTCTGCTCCACCGTCTGGCCGATGCCGGAAGCCTTGGCGCGCAGGGAGACCGACTTGGCGCCGCGCGGATGGGCGAGGAGCACGCGGTTGCTCGTGACAGGCGTGCGGCGCCACGTCGTGCCGCGGTCGTAGGAGACCTCGACGGACGTGACCTGCGCCGGGCCGGTCTGCGACTGGGTCGAGATGGGCACGGCCAGCATCTGGCCGGCACGGGCGTAACCCTCGTCGTCCAGCTGCGGGCTGAAGCGGATGACCGACAGCGGCAACGCGGTCCGCTCTGCCGTCGTGTCGCTGCGGAACGTCCAGACGCCGGACACCTTGGTGCTCAACGGGTTCGCCCGTGTCGACGTCACCTCCAGCCGGTAGTTCGCGACACCTGGTTCCACGTCGATCGCCGCCCAGCCGGGCTGGTCCGTCTCGCCCACCTTGGTGCCGTCGCGGTAGAGCGTGGTCTTCGCTTCGGTGACCGGACCGTGGCCGGCGTTGCCCGCGTTGTCGCCGTACAGCGGGACGGTGACCCGCATGAAGTCGCCCGTGCGGAACGTGTGCGGGATGTCGCGCGACTCGGGCAGCGCCGGGCCGAACACCGCGCGGTGGAACGGTTCCGCGTAGGAGCGGCCGGTCTTGTAGTGCTTCAGCGGGCCTTCCAGCGCGCCGATGTTGCCCGTCGCGTCGAACACGTTGAACCGGCGCGACCAGTCGCCGCCCTCACCGCCGTAGTACTCGGTGCGCGCGCCGGGCTGGAGGTTGTCCAGCGAGCCCCAGCCCCAGTCGGCCCTGCCCCTGGGGGAGGAGGTGTGGCCGATGGAGGCGGTCTGGCCCTCCTTCAACGCCGGCATGTCCACCTTGACCGTCGCGAGGTCCTTCCGCGCGACCGTCCTGGTGAGGCCGCTCGGCGCGGATCCCTTGTGGTACCAGGCGAGGCCGTAGAAGTCGGGGCCCGCGTTCCAGAACGTCGCGGTCTTGCCGGTGACCTCGTCGGAGTCGGGGCCGAGGCTCGCGACGCCGAGGTGGCCGATCGCGCCGCCGACCGAGAAGTTGCCGATCGTGTAGCTGGTGCCGTTCACGGTCCGTTCGAAACCGGTCTGCAGCAACGACAGCTGCGCGGCGACCGGGAGCGTCACCTGGATCGGCTTGGCCTGCCGCGCGTCGAGGGTGATCGTCGTGGCGCCGGTGACGGTCAGGTTCGGGTAGTTGACGACGTCGTGGGTGTACGGGCTCCCGGACGACAGCACGCTGCCGGACAGGAGGTAGCGGCCCTTCGCGAGACGGGTCACACCCGTCGCGCTGTCGGGCCAGACGCGGGCACCGGTGTCGGCGTTCACGAGGAACGCGAACGTCGAGCCGGCCTTCGCGCCGGACCTGTCGATCCCGGTGATCGTGACGTCGTAGCTCTCCGGTTCGAGGTCGGCGACCACCGCCGTGCGCAGGCCGTTCGCGACGATCGCGCCGCCGACGACACCGCCGCCGGGCTGCTTGGAGACGTCCGCGGTGACCGTGGCGGTCGCCGAGCCGTTCGCGGGCACGGTGAGCCTGGTGGGGGAGACGCTGAAGACGCTGCCGGTCGTCTCGGTGGTCAGGTCGAGCGTGACCGGCTCGGAGCCCGCGTTGGAGTAGGTGATCTCCTTCGACAGCGCGGGTTCGCCGGTGTGCGGCCACCGGTGGGCGCCGAAGCTGATGTTCGTCGGGTTCGACGTGACGTTCTGCTTGATCACCTTGGCGACGTCCACGCGGCCGGAGCCCTGCTCGAACGGCGACAGCTCGGCGTTGGGCGTGGTGCTGCCGGCGAGACGGGCCTTGAGCTCGGACCCGGTGAGGCCGGGGTGCTGCTGGCGCAGGAGCGCCGCCGCGCCCGCGACGTGCGGGGTGGCCATCGACGTGCCGTCGAGCGAGGTGTAGCCCTCGACGACCGGCGGTCCGATCCTGCCGTCGGAGTGCAGGGCGGCGACGATGCCGACGCCCGGCGCGGTGAGGTCGGGCTTGAGCGTGCCGGCCTGGGTCGGGCCGCGGCTCGAGAACTCGGCGATCCGCTCCTGGTCGTCGACGGCGCCGACGGTCAGCGCCGCGTCGGCGGTGCCGGGTGAACCGACGGTCCTGCCCGCGGGACCGGAGTTGCCCGCGGCGACCACGAACAGCGTGCCCTTCTCGGCGCTGATGCGGTCGACCGCCTCCTCCAGCGGCTCGATCTCGGGCGTGTCGTACCCGCCGAGGCTCATGTTGATGATCTGGGCGCCCTGCTCCGCCGCCCACTCCATCCCGGCGATGATCCCGCTGTCCTGCCCGGAACCGTTGTCGCCCAGCACCTTCACGTCGAGGATGTGCGCGTCCGGTGCCACGCCGCGGTACTTGCCGCCGCTCTTCGCGCCCGTGCCCGCGATGGTCGACGCCACGTGCGTGCCGTGGCCGTAGTGGTCCTCCGCGTCGGGCGACGTCGTGAAGTTCCGTTCACCGATCTCGCGGTCGGCGAGGTCGGGGTGGGTGTTGTCGACGCCCGTGTCGAGGACGGCGACCGTGGTGCCCTTGCCCGTGAAGCCCGCCGCATGAGCGGCGGGGGCGTTGATCTGCGCGACGCTGCGGTCGAG
>JASLAV010000346.1 GCA_030146905.1 Lentzea sp.
GCAGAGCGAGATCGCGGCGCGCGGCCAGGACCCGTACGAGCTCGGCCCGGCGACGGCGCTGGGCGTCGACCACGTGCTGACGCGCGGTGTGCCGAACATCTGGCGTGAGACGCCCGCGCCGTACGGGCCGCTGTTCCTCGCGTTCGGCCGGTTGACCGCGATGCTCACCGGCGACCACGTCGTGTCCGGGGTGTTCGTGCACCGGCTGCTGGTGCTGTGCGGCCTGGTGATGATCGTGTGGGCGCTGCCGAGGCTGGCCGCGCGCTTCGGCGTGCCGCCGGTCGGCGCGCTGTGGCTGGGCGCGCTGAACCCGCTGGTTCTGTTCCACATCGTCATCGGCGTGCACAACGACGGGCTGGCGCTGGGGCTGATGCTGGTCGGCCTGGAGCTGGCGATGCGCGGGCTGGAACCGTTGAGGTGGTCGTGGATCACGCTGGGCGCGGGGATCATCGTGTGCGGTGCGATGGTGAAGATCCCCGCGATGGCCGCGCTGGGCTTCCTCGGCGTGCTGGTCGCGCGCAAGATGGGCGGTCAGCTCAAGCACCTGGCGGCGGTGGCGGGGATCATGGCCGTCATCGCGGGCGCCGGGGTGGTGGTCATCTGCCTCGGCACCGGGTTCGGCTTCGGGTGGATCGAGACGCTGAACGTCGCCTCGACCGTGAAGTCGTGGATGTCGCCGCCGACGGCGCTGGGCTTCCTGGGGGCCGGCACGGGGATCGTGCTGGGCCTGGGCAACCACACCGAGTCGATGATCGCGCTGACGCGGCTGATCGGGCAGGGCGTGTCCGTCGTCATCACCGTCGGGCTGCTGTGGCGCAGCTTCAAGGGCCGCATCAAGGCGATGAACGGGCTCGGCGCGGCGCTGGGCGCGATCCTGGTGCTCGGTCCGGTGCTGCAACCCTGGTACGTGCTGTGGGCGGCGATCCCGCTGGCCACCGCCGTCGTCGGGCCGAAGTTCCGGATGTTCGCCATGGTCACCTCCGCGATCATCGCGGTGATCCTGCCGCCCACCGGGTCGGCGTTCGACGGGCGCGCCTACACGGTGCCGCAGGCCGTCGCCGGTGCCGTGATCACGTTCGCCGTGTGCGTGCTGATCGCGCGCAAGCGGGTGGGGCCGTTCCTGAAGTCCGACTCGACGGCCTGAGTAACCCCCTCCCTTCGACGGACGAGTAACTGTCCAGGGGGAAGATCGACGCCAAGGGGGGTGGTGTGGCATGTCCGGACAATCCATGTCGCGGGAAGAGGTCCGGTTCGCGGTCGTGCTCAACGGGGGCGTGAGCCTGGCCGTCTGGATGGGCGGCGTCGTGCTGGAGCTCGACCGTCTGACCAGGCAGGGGAGCACGTACCAGCCGTTGCTCGACCTCGTGGGCTGCACGGCGAGGGCGGACGTCATCTCGGGCACGTCCGCGGGTGGCATCAACGGGGCGGCGCTGGCGTTGTCGCAGGTCAACAAGCGCGCCG
Organism: Lentzea sp.; assembly: GCA_030146905.1. The sequence goes on from JASLAV010000346.1 coordinate 1,462, forward strand.
ATCTGAGCAGGCTGCGGGACCTGTGGGCGGAGCAGGGCAGGATGGAGCAGCTGCTGCGGACGCCGTTCCGCGGCCAGCCCGCGAGCCTGCTCAAGGGCGACGAGTTCTTCTACCCGCGGCTGCAGGAGGCGCTGGCCCGCCTCACCGCGGACTTCGAGCCCACCGAGGCCTACGAGCGCCCGATCGACCTCAGGATCACGACCACCCTTCTGGGCGGCGTCCCGGCGATCACCTACGACGACCTGGGCCAGCCGCTCACCCAGTCGGTGCACCAGGGCTCCTTCTCGTTCCGCCGCGACCCCTACGACTGGGTCAGCGAGGACACCAGGAACGACTTCACGAGCGAGACGCTGCCCGACCGCGTGCAGCAGCTCGCCCTGGCCGCGCGCAGCAGCGCCAGCTTCCCGTTCGCCTTCGAGCCGAGCTTCATCCCCGTGGGCGGTCAGGGCACGCCCGACCGCCCCGACATGGCCGACGTCGCGAGCTGGGCGGGCGGGGGTGACCGGAGCAGGTTCGCCGTCGACGGCGGCGTCCTGGTCAACACGCCGACCAGGGAGGCGCTGGAGGCCATCGACCGCATGCCGGCGGACGGGCCGGTGCGCCGGGTCATGCTGCTCGTCTTCCCGCACGCCGAACCGCTGGGCTCCGCGCCGCCCGCGCACAGCTCCGCCGCGGGGTTCACGACCGTCAGCTCCGGCGCCAAGCTGCTGAGCGCCATGTCGAGCCAGGCCAACAGGACCTACGTCGAGAAGATCGAGGAGCACAACCGGCGGGCCGCGAGCTCCAGGGGCGGCCGGATGGCGTTGCTGGAGCGGTTGCACGCGAGCGGCGGGAACGTCGTCGACGAGGTGTACTCGCTGGCCGACAAGCTCTTCGGCCACTACGAGGACGTCGAGATCCGGCTGGCCGCGCGGCAGGTCACCACGCAGCAGTTCACGCTGCCGGGAGGGAACCCGGCCAACTGGTCGTACGAACGGGCGCGCAGGGCCGCCGAGACCGCGCAGCGCGCGTGGAAGAAGAAGCACGGCGTGCTGCCGTACGTGCCGGGCATGAAGCTGCCCAGCACCGTGTGCCGCGAGGACCTGGGCTGGGAGTGGGGCATCACGATGGCCGAGCGCCTCGGCGCGTCGGCACTCGACCTGCTCAAGCGGCTGGTCTGGGTCGCGCCGGACGGCAAGGCCGACGAGATCGCCCGGTCCCGCCGCGAGCTGCACCAGGTGCGTGCTGAGCTGCGCAGGCTGCGCGCCGAGCTGTTCGCGTGGGAACCGTCGGAGTCGCTCGGCGAGGGGTACTGGACCGGCAGGCTCGCGAGCTACCACGAGCAGATGGTCGACGGGCACCTCGGACTGGAGGTCAAGGCGCAGGTCGCCGAGATCGGCAGGGTCGTCGGCGACGCCCAGAAGGTGGTCGACGGCCTCGACGAGCACCGGCTGCGGCTCGGCGGGCTGCTCTGCTGGCACTCGCTGCTCGCCACTCCCGCCACGCCGCAGGAAGCCGGGCTCGGCGACGGCGAGCGGTGGCTCTCCCGCCTGCTCGCCCTGGAGGTCGCCGGCACGTGCCTGTCCGACGACGCCTCGACGGGGATGGACACGCCGGTCGAGCTGGTGCAGGTCTCGCTGCAGACGCGCAACGCGTTCGCGCAGCAGTCGATCACCGCCGACGACAAGGCCGGCGGCGCGTCGCTGTCGCGGTTCTCCGGGTTCCTCAAGCGCTCCTGGCGGGTCAACGACTGGATCTGGGGACGGCTCGACGGCGCCACGATGCTGTGCAGGGTGCTGTTCGACCCGCGGCGGCTGCGCAGGATGGACCAGCTCGGCCGGCCGGACGGCGACCGGCGCACACCGGAGGAGCGCGCGAAGGCCGTCGTCGACTCCGTCGTCGAGTCGATGTTCGGGCCGGAGCTGCCGATCCAGGTCGCCGCCTGCGCCGACGAGGCCGCGAAGGAGCTCGCCGGCATCTACCGCGCCGACGGCGAGCTGTCGCCGTCGTCGATGAAGCTCGCCGAACTGGCCGCGTGGGGCCTGCACTGGCGGATCATCTGCGAGGAGCTCCCCCGGTTGCGGGCGGCCGTCATCGCCGACCGCGGTGACGGCGCCGACCGGCGTTCGCGCGGCGAGCTGTTCCTGGAGGAGCACGCGGACCTGTTGCGGCGCCTCGAATATCCGCAGGAGCACACCGTCACGCTCGGCATGGCCGCGCTGAGCGCGTTCGACCGCGCCGGGATCGGCCGCGAACCCCTCACCCAGGAAGCCGCGTCGGACCAGATGATCCGCACGGCCGCGACGGCCGCCGCCGTCGCCGTCACGGTCGCCGACTCCGAACGGTCGGGGCTCGCCGCGGTCCGCCCCGTCACGCGGGTGGTCAGGGGAGCCGCGCTGCTGCCGTACTGGACGATCACCGGGCTGACCAGGGGCGGCAAGCTGGCGCAGTTCCTGGGGCTCCTCGGCCTCGCGGTCGGCGGCGCGCTCGTCGTGATGGCGCTCTTCGGGATGCTGCCGACGTGGGCGGCCGGTCCCGGCGCGGCGATCGGTGCCGCCTCGCTGCTCGCCGCTTTCGGTTACGCGGCACTGAGAAGCGGCACCCTGCTGCACGGGCTGGTGCTGCTGTCACCGGTGATCCCGCTGGTGGCGGTCGCCGTCGACAGGCTCCCCGGCGGCCGGTCGGACGTCACCACCGGCACGGCCACCGTCGCCGGCGTCGCCCTGGTCGTCACGGCGCTGCTGGTCCTGGGCTCGCTGCCCGCGCCGATCAGGACCCCGCTCGCCGTGCTGGCGGACTTCAAGCCGCTGGAGATCATCGAACGCCGCTGGAAGCAGGCGGCGGTCGCGCTCGCGGCGGCGGTACTGGCCTGGGCGGTCTGGCGGTTCGAGCTGCACGCCCAGCCGGTGCTGGTGGTCCCCGCCTCCGTCCTCTGTGGAGCGTTCGGGGTCTGGATGGCGCTGTCCGGCGGCAAGTCGTTGCAGCGCTGGCGCCGGGTCGAGGGCGTGTGGGGCACGGAGCGCGCGGAACCTCCCGCCGCCGCGACCGCGGGCTGGGCGGTGGTCTACGGCATCGGCTACCTCGCGGTTGCCGACGTGCTGCTGGTGCTCAGGCCGTCGGGCTGGGGCTGGCAGGCGGTGATCGGCACGGCGCTGGTGTTCGGGCTGACGTTGCTGCTGATCACGTCCTGGTACGTGCCCCGCGCGGAACGCCGCCGCATCCGGTCGCAGCTGGTGGACGAGGCGATCCCGGCGGTCTACCCGCCGGACCGCGACATCGCGGAGGTGCTGCGCGAACGGCTGGAGGGGCACGCCTCGCTGTACCGGTTCCTCATCAGCGGAGAGGGCGAGCACCCGTCGCAGCTCACGCTCTCCCCCGCCGGACTGCTTGTCGCGCAACGAATTGAGACGAAGCTCCGGCCGGAAACCATCCGCAAAGGACTCTCGACCGACCCTGTACGTTGAGGCAGATGAGGGCCGACGCCGCACGCAACGTCGAAGCGGTGCTGCGCGCGGCCGCACGGGTCTTCTCGGCGGATCCCCTCGCGCGGATCAGCGACGTCGCCGCCGCGGCGGGCGTGGACAAGCGGACCGTCTACCGGCGCTTCGACTCGCGCGAGGAGCTGCTGCTGGCGGTCTACCGCGCGCGGCTCGACCAGCTGGAGGCGCTGATCGGGTCGACCCTGGACGACCGGCCGGTGCGCGACGCGCTGCTCGCGTTCGCCGAGGGCGGCATCCGGCTCAGCCGCGACTGGCCCGTCGACATCCGCGCGGTGACCGACCCGGCGATCCGGCTGCGGCGCGAGGAGCTGGACGCACGGATGGCCGGCTTCCTGCACCGCGCGGAACAGGCGGGTGTGGTCACGACCGGCCTGCCGGGCGGCTGGGCGTTGCGGATGCTGCAGACCCAGCTGCACACGGTCGCGCAGGAGATGCCCGCGCTGCAGCCCGGCCCCGCCGCCGCGCTCGTGATCCAGACGTTCCTGCACGGCGTCGGCGCCTGACCCCGGGTCGTCGCGACGGCGCGGCGACCGGAACAGCTCGAAGACCTGGTGGCGCGGTACGGCGACCAAGTGCGCGCGGTCGCGACGTGGTCGTCGACAACGCCGGGTACGCCGACAGCGCGCCCATCGAGGAGATGTCCGACGCCGGCTTCCGCGCCGAGGTGGAGGCGAACCTGTTCGGTTCCGTGAACGTGACGCTCGGGCACACCGGGCTCACACCCGCGACCGGCCCGGCCGCCCCCGCGCGACCGGGCCGGTTCCCCCTGCTCCCCGTGGTCGTCAGGCCGCCAGTGCGATGACGGGCGCGGTGCGGCCCATTGCCCGCGCGTACAGGGCCTCGAAGCGGTCCAGGGTCGTGGCCAGCGCGTGGTGCGAGATGATCTCGTTGCTGGCGGCGCCCATCCTGGCCCGCAACGGCGCGTCGTGGACGAGCGTGTGCAGGCGCTGGGCGAGCTGGTTCACGTCGCCCGGCTCGAACAGCCAGCCGTTGCGGCCGTGGCGCACAAGGTGCGGCAGGGCCATGGCGTTCGCGGCGATCACCGGCTTGCCCGCGGCCATCGCCTCCATCGTCGCGAGGCTCTGCAACTCGGCGACACCGGGCATGACGAACAGGTCCGCACGGGCGTAGGCGTCGAGCAGCTCGTCCTCGGACACGAAGCCGTGGAACCGGACCCGGTCCGTGATCCCCAGGTCGCGGGCCAGCAGCTCCCACTCGGCCTTGCACGTGCCGTCACCGACGATCTCGCCGACCGCGCCGGGCACGCGGGCCAGTGCGCGCAGGAACTCGTCGACGCGCTTCTCCTCGTCCAGCCGTCCGACGAACAGCGCGGTCGGGCGGTCGTTGCGGGTCACCGAACGCTGGTAGCGGGCGATGTCGATGCCGCACGACACCGGCACCGCGCGTTCGGGGAAACCGCTCTCGTGCAGCAGCTGCACGGCGCGCGGTGTCGGCGCGGTGACGACGTCGGCGCGTCCGAACACGCGCGCCAGGTCGCGGTAGGCCCACTTGCGGGACAGGCCCTGCAGGAACGCCGGCACGTGCGCGTGGCTGAACAGGTTCTCCGGCATGAAGTGGTTCGTGGCGAGCGTGGGGATGCCCTGGGCGACGGCGGAGTTCAGGACGAACCGGCCCACCACGAAGTGCGCCTGGACGTGCACGACGTCCGGCTTCAGCGCCTTGACCAGCTCGTCGGCCTCCTTCGACGCCTGCCACGGCAGGCAGAAGCGGAAGTCCGGGTAGAACGGCAGCCGGTGCGACCGCAGCCGGTGCACCGTCACACCGGGGATCTCCGCGGCCTTGGGCGAGTCGGGGGCGATGACGTGGACGTCGTGGCCCTTCTCCGCGAGGCCGACGGCCAGGCGCTGCGCGAAGCGCGCGGCACCGTTGACGTCCGGCGGGAACGTGTCGGCGGCGATGACCACGCGCAGGGCGCTGGAGGTGTTCACGGGGAGCTCCGTTCGGATGTTTTCACGAGGTTGACGAGCAAGTGCGAACACGCCGCAAACAGCGGCGAGAGAGCAGGCGAACAGCGCCACACCGGTCAGAACGGACAGGTGGGCGGCCTCGCCGAGCAGGAAGGCACCGAGTCCGACCGCGACCAGCGGGTCCACCACGGTCAGACAGGCGACGGCGAGGTGAGGGGGTCCGCCCGCGTAGGCGTGCTGGACGAGCCAGCCGCCGACGGCGAGCGAGAGCGCGATGCCGAGCACGGACGCGATGTGCGAGAGCCCGAAACCGCCTTGCTGCACCGACTGCGAGACGGCGCGCATGAGCACGGACACGTATCCGTACGCCACGCCTCCAGCCGATGCGAACGCCACAGCGCGGATGCGCGCGTTCGTCGTGAGTGCGGCGACGACCCCGGGAACGGCGATCGCGCCGAGGGTGAACAGTCCGGCCGTGAGTTCGACGTCCGGCACAACGCGCGTCGCGGTGGCGCTGCCGGAAGCGAGGAGCACGAACGCACCCACGCCCACGGTGGTGAGCAGGATCGCCGGCAGTTCGCGGAAACGGCGGTCCATCAACGCGGTCAGCCCGATCGCGAGCACCCCGATCGGCTGGACGACCGTCAGCGGAGCCATGCCGAGCGCCGCCGCGTGCACCCCGGCACCGACGACGAGCAGCACGAGTCCCCCGAGCCAGCGCGGCTCGCGCAGGACACCGGCGCGGGCACCGGTCTCGGCGACCACGTCGTGCTGCAGGCGGGCCGCGAACGCGAAGCACACGGCTCCGAGCACGGCGAGCGTGATGGCGAGCAGTGTCATGACTTGCGCCTCACCTGTAGTGCCGCGATGGCGAAAAGGAGTCCGTAAAGCGATGCGAACAAAACGCGTTCGGTCAGCCCGCGCGCCTCGAAACCGGCGAACGAAACGTGGCTGACCAGAAACGCCGCGCTCGACACGCTCGCCGTTATTGCGATACCGAGCAGAGCCGGAAATTTGCGGGCGATGAGGACTCCGGCGGCGGGCAGTGCCACGAACATGACGGCGCCGGCGTACCGGTGGACGTAGCCGGACACGGAGGTCGGTGCTCCCGTGGGGTCGGTCGGAAAGATCGTCGACACGGTCAGCCCCGCCGACCAGATGCCGATCAGCCACTGCGCTGACCTGCCTACACCCCGCAGGTTGACGGCGAGCAAAGCCGAGATGGCCGCGAGGCTGAGAGACGTCGCCGCGAGCCATCCGGTGCCGTTGTCCACGAAGACGTAGTCGCTGATGACGTCGGTGACCGGGTTGAGCTGCCCTGCCGACACGACATGCAGGTAGAAAACCGGGACCAGTGAGAACACCAGTCCCCCGACCACCAATCCGCTTCTTTTCTCCCCCACCGCGATCACGAGAAAAGTCTCTTGCGGTTTTGGTGATCAACCAATGGGGAACTCCCCCGAGCAAACCCTGAGGTGTCCCTGAGGCGCCGGGGTAGGGGCAGCCCCACCTTTTCAGCTGTCCTTCAGCAACGGCGGCCTCGACCCAGCTGAGTGCGGGTTGTCCTGACCGCCTAGGCTGCCTGTCCGTGAGCCCGAATCCCCAGCCTGCGGTGGAAGTGTCGGGGCTGGTCAAGAGGTACGGCTCGAAGACCGCCGTCGACGGCCTCGACCTCGTCCAGCACCCCGGCACCGTCCTCGCCCTGCTCGGGCCCAACGGCGCCGGCAAGACGACGACCGTCGAGATCTGCGAGGGGTTCCGCTCCGCCGACGACGGCTCGGTGCGCGTGCTCGGCCTCGCGCCCGGATCCGAGGCGCTCCGCCCGCGCATCGGCGTGATGCCGCAGGGCGGCGGCGGTTATCCCGGCATCCGCGCGGAGGAGATGCTGAACCTCGTGGCGGCGTGCGCGGCGAACCCGCTGGACCCGAAGTGGCTGATCGACGTCCTCGGCCTCGGTGGCGCCGTGCGCACCCCGTACAAGAGGTTGTCGGGCGGCCAGCAGCAGCGGCTGTCGCTGGCGTGCGCGCTGATCGGACGTCCCGAGCTCGTGTTCCTGGACGAACCGACGGCGGGCATGGACCCGCAGGCACGCCATCTGGTGTGGGACCTCGTGCGCGCGTTGAAGGACGACGGCGTGGCCGTGCTCCTGACGACGCACCTCATGGACGAGGCGGAGACGCTGGCCGACAACGTCGTGATCATCGACGAGGGCCGTGTCGTCGCGCAGGGCTCACCGGCCGAGCTGACCGCGAACCGCCCCGACGACCAGCAGCTGCGCTTCCGCGCCCGGCCGGGCCTCGACACGTCGCTGCTGTCGGCCGCGCTGCCGGAGGGGCTGAAGGTGCGCGAGGCGGCACGGGGCCAGTACGTCGTGGAGGGTCTGATCGATCCTCAGGTCGTCTCGACCGTCACGTCGTGGTGCGCGCAGCAGGGTGTGCTGGCCGAGGAGCTGACGGTGGCCAAGCGCAGCCTCGAAGACGTTTTCCTGGAGCTGACCGGCAGGGAGCTGCGTTCGTGACCACCTTCGCGCCCGGCACGTTCAAGCCAGCCCCCGGTCGCGGGTCGCTCGGCAAGATGCTCTTCGCGCACGCCCGCACCGAGGCGATGCTGACGTTGCGCAACGGCGAGCAGATCCTGCTGACGGTGATCATCCCGCTGGCGCTGCTCGTCGCCCTCAGCGTCATGTCGGTGATCCCGATGCCGGAACCGCGCGTCGGTTCGGCGACCGCGCGGATCTTCGCGCTGGCGATCATCTCGTCGGCGTTCACCGGGCAGGCCATCGCTCTCGGCTTCGACCGCCGCTACGGCGTGCTGAAGCGGCTGTCGGCCTCCGC
>JASLAV010000381.1 GCA_030146905.1 Lentzea sp.
CGCCGAACATCATCGTGCCGTCGCCGTCCAGCGCTCGGGTGAGCAGGTCGACGGAGAACTTCCCGAGGTGGTCGAGGGTTCCGCCGCGGCGCAGCGGTCCGAGCACGCCGAGGATCAGGCCGTGCACGTGGAACAACGGCAACGCGTGCACCAGCACGTCGTCCTCGGTCCACTCCCACGCCCGGGCCACCGCGTCCAAAGTGGACAGGATCGCCCTGCGCGGCAGCACCACGCCCTTCGGCGAGCCGGTGGTGCCAGAGGTGTAGACGATGAGGGCGGGCGCTTCATCGTCCGGCTCTGCGGGCAGTTCGACAGCCGAGCCCTCCAGCGTCACGTCCAGCCGCGGCACGGAGTCCAGGCCCTGGGGCAGGGGCACACCAGGCGCCGCGAGCACCGACGAGGGCGCGCTGTCCGCCACGATGTGCGCGAGCTCGCGTTCGCCGACCTTGGGGTTGAGCGGCACGGCGGGCACCCCGGCCAGCAGCGCCGCGACGACCGCCACGCACGTCTCGATCGTCGGCGTGGCCCAGATGGCGACCCGCGGGAGTCCGGACAGCTGCGCTGCCAGGGTTCCCGCGCAGGACGCCAGCTCGGCGTGGGTCAGGGTGCGCTCGCCGAAGCGGAGTGCGGTGCGGTTGGACTGCAGGGCGAACATGAACTCACCAGATTCCCGGGACGACGAGGGCGAGCCAGACCAGCGGCGGCGCCGCCGCGACCATGATCCCGCCGTAGACCATGAGCTGCTTGAAGAACTTGTCGCGGTCGACGTCCTGCGCACCGGCCAGCACCAGGGCGCCGTTGGTGGAGAACGGGCTCACGTCGACCACCGTCGCCGACACCGCGAGCGCCGCGATCAGCCCGATCGAGCTGACCTCGCCCTGCAGCAGGAACGGCACGGCCAGCGGGATGAGCGCGCCCATGATGCCGACCGACGAGGCGAACGCCGACACGATCGCGCCGATGTAGCAGATCAGCAGCGCGGCCAGCAGGGGAGCGCCGACACCCGCGACCGAGTCGCCGGCCCACTTGATCGTGCCCATCGTCTGCAGCACCGCGACGTAGGTGAGGATGCCGCAGATCAGCAGCACGGTCGGCCAGGTGATCTGGGTGATCGCCTCCTTGGACGTCTCCGGCCACACCACGCTGAGCAGCACGGCGACCGTGATCGCGGCGAGGCCGACGTCGAGGTCGAACACCAGTGCCGCCACGACCAGCGCGACCAGTCCGGCGAGGGTGGCGATGCGCGGCGCGGTCAGCGTGACGCGCTCCTCGGCCTCTTCCGCGGAGTCGGTGGCATCACCGGAACCCCCACCACCGGTGCGTGCCAGTGCCGGCGCGTCCACGGAGTGCCGTGCCAGCTTCATGCCGCCCAGCACCACGAACACCACCGCGGCGATCAGCAGGTTCACCACGAGGCTGGCCAGGAAGAGCACGATCTCACCGCCCGGCAGGCCCTCCTTCGCGACGATGCCGTTGACGATCGTCCCGTAGATGCTGATGGGGGAGAAGCCACCGGCCTGCGCGCCGTGCACCACCATCACGCCCATCAGCAACGGGCTGATCCGGTACTTCGCCGCGAACCCCATCGCGATCGGCGCCACGATCGCGACCGCCGCCGGGCTGACCGCGCCGATCGCCGTCAGCAGGCCCGTGATCGCGAACATCACCCACGGCATCAGCGCGATCCGCCCGCCGACCAGGCGGATCGCCACGTGCACCAGCCAGTCCGTGGTGCCGTTGGCCCGCGCGATGGCGAACAGGAACGTCACGCCGACCAGCACGACGAACAACGAACCCGGGAAGCCCTTGAAGATGTCGTCGGTCTTCATGTCCGCGACCAGCGTGCCGACCCCGAAGGCCGCGGCGAACGCCAGCGCGCCCATGTTGATCGACCGGGTCGTCGCTATCACGAACACCACGACCAGCACGAGTATCGAGATCAGTTCGGCGGACATGCAGGGCTCCCGTCGTTGGGGCTCTCGCAGGGGGCAGAGGCAGGGGACAGAGGCAGAGGGACAGTGGCCAAGTGGCTCAGCCACTTTCCGCCCACTGTCCACCGGCTGTCAAGAGGTGGCCTAGTGACTGAACCACTTGGCCGGATACCCTGGGAGGATGTCCGAGGCACTGCGGCCCATGGTCAAGTCACGCCTGTACGAGCAGGTGCTCGAACGACTGCGCGCGTACGTGGCGGAGGCAGGGTTGAGCGCGGGGGACAAGCTGCCGGCCGAACGCGACCTCGCCGCGAGCCTCGGGGTGAGCCGCGCGTCGGTCAAGCAGGCGATCGTGGTGCTGGAGGTCCAGGGGCTCGTCGAGGCGAGGCACGGCGGCGGCACCTACCTGGTGCGCGACACCCTCGACGTCGAGCCGGTCGACCAGCTCGTCGAACGGCGCAAGCGTCTGCCGGAGGTCCTGGAGGCGCGCGAGGCGCTGGAGACCAAGCTCGCCGAGCTCGCCGCCGAACGCCGCACCGACGCCGAGCTGGAGGCGATCGAGCAGGCGCTCGTCTTCATGCGCGAGGAGATCGCCGACGGCGACAACGGCGTGGAAGGGGATCGCCGCTTCCACGCCGCCGTCACCGCCGCCGCGCACAGTTCGCTGCTCGCGGACTTCATGAAGACCATCGCCGCTCAGATCACCGAGAGCCGCACCGAGTCACTGCGCCAGCCGGGGCGTCCGTCCCGTTCGCTGGCGCAGCACACGGCGATCTACGAGGCGATCGCCTCGGGCGACGGCAAGAAGGCCGCCGCGGCGATGCGCAAGCACGTGCGCACCGTCGCGAAGGTGCGGCTGCTCACCTGGGTGCCCGAAGACTGATCACCACCTTCTGGTGCGCGGACTTGCCCGCCGCGTGAACGGTGCGGGACGTCCCGTCGGCGTTGTGCACGACGACGGTCCAGTCGCGTTTGGACACCTTGCCGGGGAACCAGCCCTTGGCCGGGTGCACCGTGACCGAGTCGCCGTTCTGGACGATCCTGGTGCGGGACGCCAGCTTGCGGCCGCCGTCCTCGTACAGCGTGAACTCGCCCTTCGCGCCGGCCGTCACGTGCACGGTCAGCTCGTCGGTCGCGTTCTGGACGTCGTTGCCGACGTTGTTCGTGCGTTCGACCAGCACACCGCCCGAGCGCATGAACACCGGCATGGTGTCGAGGCCCGCGCTGACGGTCGCCCAGGTGTTGCCCTGGTAGACCCGTCCGGTGAAGTAGTCGGTCCACTGGCCCGGCGGGAACCAGACCCGCGTCTCGCCGACCTCACCCGGAGTGGTGATCGGCGCGACCAGCATGTCGGGGCCGAGCAGGAACTGGCTGCCGGCGGTCGAGTAGGCCTCCGGGCTTCCCGGGTACTCCAGGTAGGCCGGGCGCACCATCGGCACACCGGTGCGGTTGGCCTGCTCCGCCAGCGTGTAGATGTACGGCACCAGGCGTTCGCGCAGGTTCAGGAACTTCGTCGCCGACGCCTGCGCGGCCGGTCCGTACTGCCACGGCAGGCGGTCGCCGTGGTTGCTGTGCAGGCGGGTGATCGGCTGGAACGAGCCGAGCTGCACCCACCGCGCGTACATGTCGTCCGGCAGCTTGGTCGTGTAGCGGACCTGCCCGTTGTCGAGGTAGGTCTCCGACCCGCGCAGGCCGGTGGTGTCGTTGTGGCCACCGATGTCGTGGCTGATGTTCGACATGCCCGTCGACACGCCCTCCGCGGAGGTGTAGCCGATGGTGGCCTTGATCGTGCCCCACGTCGACGAGGTGTCGCCGGTGAAGTGCAGGGTGGTGCGCTTCTCCGCCCACGGTCCCGTCGGCAGCGGGCCGCCGCCGCTGTAGCCGCCTGCCTGCAGCGAGCCGAACCCGCGGGAGAACGCGAACGCGCCCATCTTCGAGTACTGCTCGTTGATCCAGCTGTCCGGCGTGACGCCGCGCCGCGACGAACCGGAACCGTCACAGCACCAGTCGAGCCACCAGAAGTCGGTCGGCATCTTGTCGTGCAGCTCCACGTACGCGCGCAGCTGGTCTGGGTCGCCCCAGTCGAACACGTAGCTGTCCACGCCGTCACGGGTGCCGGTCTTGGCGAGCTTGCCCTTGGCGGTGGCCTGCGCGCGGGCGAAGTCCGGGTCGTCGCCCTGGATGCTCGGGTGGATGTTGAGGGTGCTGTGCAGCCCCTCGCCGTGCGCCCAGTCGAGGAACCCCTGCGGATCGGGGAACTTGTTCTGGTCCATCCGCCAGCCGTTCCACAGGTTGTGGCCCTTGAAGTCGGTGTCGATCACCAGGACGTCCAGCGGAACGCCGTGCTGGCGGAACGCGGGGACGATCCGGTCGCGGAAGTCGGCGGCGGTCCTGTCGATGTACTCGGAGTACCAGACGCCGTAGGCCCAGCGCGGCAACAGCTTCGGCCCGCCGGTCAACGACGCGAGGTCACCCAGCGCGGTCTTGTAGTTCTGGCCGTAGCCGAACACGTAGCCGTCCTGGTACGGCTGCGCGCCCCGGTCCGCCCGCGGCGTGCCGTTGCGCAGCGCTGAAGGCGTGTCGTCGAGCATGAACCAGCCGTCGCGGTAGAGCAGGCCGGGGTAGATGCGGGGATCGCCGTCGTTGCCCGTGTAGCCGTCCAGCGAGCGGCGGTATCCGCCGAGCGACAGGTGCTGCGTCGAGGTGTTGATCCCGATCGTGTCGAGGTTGACGTGGCAGCCGGTGTCCGGGCACGAGACGGTGAGGTCCGACGACCCCGCCGGCAACGCGACCTGGACCGTCGTGGTGCCCCACGTCGCCCAGTTCGCCGTCACGGGCAGCGTGACGGCCTGACCGTTGACCAGGACGGTCCGCGGTTCGTGCTTGCCGTCGCCACCGGTTCCGTTGGCGTAGCGCAGAACCACGGGGTACGTGCCGGCCGAGGGAACACCGGTCACGCGCTGGGTCACCCGCGTGCCGCCGACGAGCTCGGCGACGAACCCGGTGCCCGCGTGGCCGGCGTGCTCGTCCGCGATCTTCGCCGCGCCGCTGATCACGCCGTCCTCGGCCTCGCAACTGGTGCCGAACCGGCAGTCGTCCGTCGCCCTCGTGGTGGGCAACGCCTGACCGGCGGTGAGCAGGGCGAGGCTGTCAACGTTGACATTGCCCGAGTCGGCGGCGGTGCGCGTGAGCGCGATCCGGTGTTCGCCCGCCGGCAGGTCGACCTCGGTCTCCGCCCGCTGCCAGTCCCGCCAGTCCACCGTCCGCGGCAGCGTGATCTGCCTCGGTGCCTGACCGTCGACGCTCAGGCTGAGCGTGCGGTTCTCGTGCTTGCCGTCACCGCCCTGGCCGTTCGCGTACCGCACGACGACCCGGTGCCTGCCCGCACTGGTCGCGCGCACGGTGGCCGTGACGCCGTTGTTGGTGTAGGAGAACCCGGCGAGGAAACCCGAGCCGGTGTGGCCGGGGTGGTCCTTCGCGACGAGCATGCCCTCGCGCGCCTGGTCCTCGACCTCGCAGAGCTGACCGGTCGCACAGACCACCCGCCGCCACGGGGACGCGGTCGTGCCGGCCGCCTTGAGCTCGATGTTGTCCGCGCGGAACGGGCCGGAGCCCACGCGGTAGCGCAGGGTCATCGCCGAGGTGGTGATGACCAGCCAGCCGTCCGTGACCCGCGACGTGTACGACGGGGTGGGGAAGCTTCTGTTTACAACGTTGTAAGTGGCCGCGTTCTCGAACCTCGTGTCACCTGCGTACTCCGTTCGCACGAGGGTGGGGGAGAGGATCTGGAACCTGGCCTGTCCTGAGACCACCGTGCCGTTCGGCTGGGCCGTGGCGGGGGTGGGGGCGGGAAGGGCCAGTGTGACCAAAGCCAGCAGGGGGATGACTGTCGCGCGTTTGCGCATCCGTTCTCCTCGTCTGACGCCGTCGGCTTCCGAGGTGTTCAGCGACCTGAACTTCCCCACCTTGGCCTGCGCGGGTTGAGCGATCAAGACGCCAGTCGGAGCAGCGGCCGGGCGAACGATCAGCCGAACGCGTTTGCCCGCCTTCGCGCAGGGCACTCACGCCGCGACGACCTGAAGGGGGCCGATGTACGCCGACGACCTCGTGCGGCCGTGGTGGGAGGCGCTGCGCGCCGACTGCCCGCTGTTCGACATCCACACCCACATGGGGACGAACGACCCCAGTGGTTTCTCCGCGACCGCGGACGACGTCCGATCCGCACTGTCCGCGGTGGACGCGGAAGCAGCCGTGTTCCCGATGACCGAACCGGAGGGCTACCGGGCCGCGAACGACGCCGTGCTGGAGGAGGCTTCCGGGGGAGGGCTGGTCGCGTTCTGCCGGGTCGCTCCGGGCGACGACCCGGCCGGTGAGGCGCGGCGCTGCGTGGAGGCCGGTGCCGCGGGCATCAAGCTCCACCCGGCGAGTGACGGGTTCGAGCTCGACGACGACGAGCTCACCGGTGTGTTCGGCCTGGCGCACGAGCTCCGGCTGCCGGTCGTGGTGCACGCGGGTGCGGGGATCGACCCGTTCGGCGATGCCCTGCTCCCGGTCCTGGACCGCTTCTCCGGAGCGCGGTTCGTCCTCGCGCACGCCGGCCTGACCGACCTGGCGTGGCTGTCCGGGCACCCGGTGGGCAACCTGTTCTTCGACACGTCGTGGTGGAGCCCCACCGACCTGGTCACGCTCCTCGGCACGATGCCACCGGGCCAGGTGCTGTTCGGCAGCGACGTGCCGTACTCGACGCCGACCTGGGGCGCGCACGCCACCGCGCGCTGCGCCCGGTACGTCGGCCTCACCGACACGCAGGTCGCGAGTGTCCTGGGTGGACAGTCCCGCCGCCTGGTCGAGCACGGGGAGCCCGCGGACCTCGGGCCCGCTCCTGGCAGGGTGCCCCCGCTGGAACCGTTGCTGGAACGGCTCTACGTCTACCTCGCGGCCGCCGTCGAGGCCACGAAGCGCGGCGAGACACCGGGCCAGATGCTCGACCTGGCCCGGCACTGCTGCCGTGTCCGGCCCGGCCACCCGCACGGCGAGGTCTTCGAATCGGTGCTGCACCTGCTCGACCGCTACGAGGAGCACGCCGAACACCTGAAGACCGGCAACGAGTACGCACCGGGCTGGGACCTGATCGCCACCGCCGCGATCGTCGCCCGCACGCCCGGTCCACCACTGCCGGAGCTCTGACCGGCGGTAGTGTCGGGGCGTGATGAGCCTGGTGCACCTCAAGGTGCTGGCCGCGGTGGCCCGGCACGGCTCGGTGACGGAGGCCGCCAGGCAGCTGCACTACTCGCAGCCGTCGGTGAGCCACCACCTGTCCAGGCTGGAGGCGGCCACGGGCGTGAAGCTCGTGCAACGGATCGGGCGCGGCATCCGCCTGACCCCGGAGGGACTGCTGCTCGCCCACCGCGCGGCCGAGATCGTGGGCCGAGTCGACGCCGCGACGAGCGAACTGGCCGCCCGGGCCGGCCTGCGGGCGGGCAGGGTCCGCCTGGCGGCCAACGCCTCCACCGCAGCCACGATCGTGCCGAGGGCCGCCACCGCGCTCGCCGAACGCCACCCCGGCCTGGAGCTGAGCCTGGTCGAACAGCACCCGGCGGAGTCGCTGCAGCTGCTGCGGCACGGCGAGATCGACGTCGCGCTGGTCTTCCGCCACGAGGGCGACCCGGTCGAGGAAGGCTTCCGGTTCGCCCACCTCGGAGGCGACTCACTGCACCTCGTCAGCCGTCAGCAGGACGACAGCCTCGTGAACCACCACGACACGGCCTGGATCGGCGGGTGCGCCCGGTGCCAGGAGGAGCTGGAGACCGTGTGCCGGCGCGAGGGCTTCACACCGCGCGTCGTCTCGCACAGCGACGAGATCGTCGTCGTGCAGGCCCTCGTCGCCGCGGGCGCGGGTGTCGCCCTCCTGCCCGGTCTCGCCCTGCAGGCCCACCGCCGGCCGGACGTGCACGCCGTCGACATCGGTTACCGGCGTGAGATCCACGCAGTCACCTACGGCGAGCCGCCCGACCCGCCTGCCGTCGCGGCGGTGCTGGAGGCGTTGAGCGAGGCGGTCCGGGCCCTGCCCTGAACCGCGTCGTCCCGCGGCGCGGGTGCCGCCGCACCACCGGTCCCGGCTGGCCTTGGTGCGGACGCGGGCTGCGGTCGACCACGCCCGCCCTGCGCTCGCCGCGGTAGCGCTGAAGAGTGGCGATCAGGCCGCCTGTCAGTGACCGGACGGCTCAGCCGGGTTGATCGGCGAAGGCCGGGAACACCTCGTCGTGCACGAGCTGCAACTGCTCGCGCATGGTGGCCACCCCCGGCAGGTCCATGCCCGAGAACGCCTTCACCAGAGCCGCGTCGGTGATGGCGAGGATCAGGTGGTTGACGCCGGTCGGCGCGATCTCGGCCGAGATCTTCGCGACGCACTCCTGCGGGGTGCCGGATACCGAGAGCTTGTCGGCCAGTTCGGGAGGCGTGAGCTCGAACGCGCGGTCCACCCTGCCCTCGGCCACCGCGGCGATGATCTCCGTCAGCGAGGCGGGGTCCACGCCGTTGCGCTTGAGCTGCTCGGCCGGCATGGACGAGGCGTACAGGCCCACCATCGCCCGTGCCGCGTCCTTGGCGGCGCGGGAGTCCCGTCCCGTCGCGAACACGATCCACGCGCCGAGGTCCAATGAGGACATGTCACGTCCGGCGCGTTCGGCGCCTATCCGCACGTTGTCGATCATGTACTCGTAGGCGCCCCTCGTGTAGCTCAGCGCGTGGTGCACGCCGTCGGTCAGCTCGCCCGCCACCTGGAACGACTTCGGGCCGCGCATCGCGCCGAGCTTCACCGGCAGCCTGTGCTGGACCGGCCTGGCGAACGTGAACAGCCCGCGGTAGCGGTAGAACTCGCCCTCGTGGTCGATCACGCCGTGGTCGAGCAGCGTCCTGACCACGTGGTGGGCCTCGGTGAGGCGGGACAACGGCTTCGTGGTCCTCCAGTCGATGCCGTACTGCGCGAGCAGGCCGAAGTTCCCCGACCCCAGCACGCACTCGGCGCGGCCACCGGTCAGCTCGTCCAGCGTTGCCACGGCCTGGGCGATCAGCGACGGGTCGCGCAACGTCACCGGGGACAGGCTCGGGCCGAACCGGATGTTCTTCGTCTTGTCCGCCGCCGCGGCGAACAGCAGCCAGAGGTCCTTGTGCCAGGTCTCGTCCGCCGCGTAACAGCCGTGGAAGCCCAGTTCGTCGGCGAGCCGGATGGACTGGATCGTGTCGTCGAGCGGGTAGTCGGGCAGGAGCACATAGCTGAACCGCATCGCATTCACCTTCTCGCAATGTCAGCGCGTGGACATCAAGCGTCAGGTGGAGAATCGAACGACACGGTCATACCACGCAAAGTACGCGCATGGCTACTGTTCGTGACCGACTTGGACGGTTTCCCGGCGTGCCTGTGGCAGTGTCGTGGCACCCAGCGCCGTCTCCAGCTGCTCCCACCGCGTCACCAGGTCGGCGAGCATGAGCATCATGACCTCGGGGAACGCGTACAGGAAGCTCTGGTAGCGGTAGTGGTCCAGGTAGAACACCACGACGTCGCCCACCGCCGTCACCGACGTGGTGCGGGCGTTGAAGAACATGTCGTAGTGGCCCAGCAGCGTGCCACGGCCGAGCACCGCGCGTTCGTAGATGCCGCCGAAGTCGACCTCGACCTCACCGCTCGCCACGAGGAACACGCCGTGCGCCGCGTCGTCCTCGTGGAAGAGCTGGTCTCCCGCCGTGTAGGGGATCTCGTCGAACATCGACGCGAGCGTCTCCAGTTCCGAGCCGAGCAGCGAGCCGAACAGCCTGACGCCGTGCGGATCGACGCTCTCCCGCAGGCACGCCACCCGCCCGGCCAGCTCCTGGTCGGTGAGGTGGGTCACCCGCATCCGCACGAACCGCAGCATCCTGTCGGTGTTGCGCGACTGGCTGCGCGACCTCCCTGCGCTCGGCGGCGTGTAGACCGACGGGTTCCCGCTGATCCGCGCGGCTTCGCGCAGGCCGGACTCGTAGGCGCTGTGCACGCAGCCCCGGTGGTACGGGTTGGTGCCCTCGCCGGCGAAGAACAAGGTGTCGCCGACCGGTTCGGCGAGCGTGGCGATGTCCGCGGACGACGAGCCGACACCGATGCAGGTGTAGGAGCCCAACGCGTAGGGGTCGGCTGACCAGCCGGTCCGCGACACCTGCTCCGGCGGGGGCGCGTCCGCGCCGAAGATGTCGCGCACGACCGAGGTGGCGTAGTCCTCGACATCCTCCGAGGACCACGTCTCCGCCTCGCGGCCGAGTGACGCGCCGAGCAGCATCACCAGGACCGGTTTGCCGTGGGACTTCCACATGCTGATCACGACGGTGGGGTAGCGGTCGGTGTCGCGGCACAGGTAGCCGAAGACGTACTGGTCCCTCGGC
>JASLAV010000478.1 GCA_030146905.1 Lentzea sp.
TGGCTTTCTGGACGAGTCGCGACGAGGTCCGACCTACATCGTCGTAGCGGTCGTCGTTCGACCTCGTGAGCTGGACGTGGTCCGCTCGAACCTCCGTCGGCTGGTGAGGGCTGGTCAGCGGCGCGTGCACTTCAAGAAGGAGAGCGACTCCCGCAGGCGAGAAGTCGTTGCCCGGTTGCGCGAACTAGGCCTCAGGGCCGGTGTGTGGACGCTGCGGGACTCGGACGACATTCGTGCTCGTCAGCTCTGCCTGTCCGCGGCTGCGGCCTGGCTGCAGGAAGTGGGTGTCACCCGGCTGGCCATTGAAAGCTGCGCACACCAGGACGTGCGCGACCGGCACACGCTCGCCACCGCGCTGGAGAAGGCGGACAAGCCGTTCGCCTACGAACACCTGCGCCCGGCGGAAGACCCGGTTCTGTGGGCCAGCGACGCCCTGGCGTGGTGCTTCGGAGCGGGAGGTGACTGGCGGCAAAGGGTGCAGCCGATGCTCGACGCGGTGATCAGGCTCGACCAGTGCCCGGAAAGCGCGAAACCCGGCAACCGACCGTCCGGACGGTGAACCGGGTCCACTTCCGGCTCCTATTGGAACCGGCGACGAGAACTGTAGCAGAGTTGACATGGGACCGGGATCCCAAATGGACCGACGAACCCGCCACGAACGTGGCACGATCAACGGTCGTGGGGGTAGTCGTCCGCTCAGCGCTCTGGGGTGCCGCAACCGGCACCCTGGTGATGGGCGTCCTGACGACGGTCATCGACCTGGCCGTGCCGAGCAGCAAGCCGTCCTCGGTGTTCGTGACGATCATCGCCATCGGCATCATCGCCCTCGTGTTCGGCGGCTTCCCGGGAGCCGTGATCGGCACCGGTGTCGGCTTCATCCGCCGCTCGGTCCAGCGCCCGAGGCACCCGCGGCCGATCCACGTGCCGCACCCGCAGCAGCCCTACGACATGTGGTCCGAGCTGGTCGAACGCTGCGCCGAGTCCACGCGGCGGGTCGCCGGCGCGGTGCGGACCGTGCCCGCCTCGCCCGCCAGGGACTGGTTGCAGCGGATCAGCGAGCAGCTCACGCAGGAGCTCGACGACGTGCGCGGCATCGCTCAGCTGGGCAGGGCGCTCGGCGCGGTCGACCGGCAGCACCCCGTCTACCAGCGGCTGCTCAAGGCCGCGCACGACTTCCACCAGTTCGAGAACGAGGTCGGCAGGGTCGCGTTGCAGATGTTCGACCACCCCGAGCTCGACCTGGCGCGCACCCAGCTCGAGGTGCTCGAGAAGCAGCTGCCTCAGCTGTCGACCTGAAGCGCGGACTGCCACCAGCCCAGCACCTCGTCGGCCGCGTCGGGTGCGGCGACCAGCAGGCCGTCCACGGGTAGCTGGGCGCCCTCGCCGCGTCTGTCCAGCACGACCGCACCGGATTCCACGGCCAGCGACACGGCACCGGCCACGTCCCACTCGTGGTAGCCGTGCAGCACGGCGGCGGCGACGTGGCCCAACGCCACTTGTGCCACGGCGAGGCACTTCGAGCCGAGGACGCGCACGCCCGTGCCTGCTATCGCCGCCGTGGAGATGAACTCGCCCATGCCCTGCCACGGTCCCGTGCGGGTCATCTCGGTGCACACGACCAGGGAGTCGCCCTGGCGTTCGGTCAGGCGGACCGGGGTGCCGTTCGCGCGCATGCCGCGGCCGCGGGCGGCGGCGTAGATCTGCGAGCGGTACGGGTCGGCGACCACGCCCACGACCGGGCCCCAGCGGTCCACCAGGGCGAGGCTGTAGGCGCACCACGGCATGCCAGCCGTGTAGTTCGCCGTGCCGTCGACGGGGTCGACCACCCAGCGGAACTCGGAGTCGCCGGAGGCGTCCGGCACGTCGGAGTTCTCGCAGAACACGGGGATCGACGGGAACTCGGCGGTGAGGACGCGGCGGGTGTGGCGTTCCAGGGTGCGGTCGGTGTCGGTGACCCAGTCGAACGGCGACTCGTCGGAGTCGGGACGCACGCCGCGGCCGGCGGTGGCCATGATGACGTCCGAGGCGTCGTTCGCGAGGCGACCGGCCACTTCCAGCGCGATGGAGACCAGTCCGGGGTCGGCTGGATGCGCGGGACGGGACGACAAGACGGTCATGCTGGCCTAGTTTCACCGCGTTGTGTGACCGGCAACCGAAGTGAAGATGACGAAACGAGGATCACCTGGCCACGACGTGAGGTGTTCCGACCACGTCAAATCTGCTGTCATCCGGACTTCACACGGGCACTACATGGTGAGCTGGTGCGCGTAGCGATCGTGACCGAGAGCTTCCTGCCCCAGGTGAACGGGGTGACCAACTCCGTTCTCCGCGTGCTGGAACACCTGAGGCGCAACGGCCACCAGGCTCTGGTGGTCGCGCCGGGTGCCGGCGCCGAGGAGCACCACGGCACGCCCGTCGTCAGAGTCTCCTCGGTCGACGTGCCCATGGTGACCAGCCTGCCGATCGGTGTGCCGAGCAGGAGGGTGCACCACGCGCTGGCCGACTTCCGGCCCGACGTCGTGCACCTCGCCTCGCCGTTCGTGTTGGGTGCCTACGGTCTCAGAGCCGCTCGCAAGCTCGACGTCCCGACCGTCGCGGTCTACCAGACCGACGTCGCCGGGTTCGCCGGCAACTACGGGCTCGGGCTCACCAAGCGGGCGGCGTGGCGCTGGACGAAACGCCTCCACACGCTCGCCGACCGCACGCTGGCGCCGTCGAGCTCTGCCGTCGAGGCGCTGGAACGGCACGGGGTGCCGCGCGTGCACCGGTGGGGCCGCGGCGTCGACGTCGACCTCTTCCGCCCGCGTGCCAGGCAGAACGACGAGCTCACCGTGGGCTACGTCGGGCGCCTCGCGCCGGAGAAGCAGGTGCACAGGCTGGAGGAGCTCCGCGACCTGCCGGGCGTGAAGCTGCGGATCGTCGGGGACGGCCCTGACCGCGAACGGCTGGAGCACGCACTGCCCGACGCGGAGTTCCTCGGCTTCCGCACCGGTCAGGAGCTCGCGGAGGCCTACGCGTCGCTCGACGTCTTCATCCACACCGGGCCGCACGAGACGTTCTGCCAGGCGGTCCAGGAGGCGCTCGCGACGGGCCTGCCGGTGCTGGCGCCGAACGCGGGCGGCCCGCGCGACCTGGTCGCGCACGGGCGGACCGGCTACCTCTTCGAGGAGGACATCGCGCAGTACGTCGACCTGCTGCGCGACCCGCTGCGGCGCAGGCGGTTCGGTCTCGCCGCCCGCAAGTCGGTGCTCTCCCGCACCTGGCCCGCGGTCTGCGACGAGCTGATGGGCCATTACGCCGCGGTGATCGGACTCACTCACCAGGCGGCCGCTTGAGGATCGTCCAGCTGGCCAACTTCTACGGACCGAAGTCGGGCGGGCTCCGCACGGCACTGCACCACCTCGGCACCGGCTACGTGCAGGCGGGCCACGAGGTGGTGCTCGTCGTGCCGGGTGACCGGCGCGCGGACGAGGTGCTGCCCGGCGGTGTCCGGCGCATCACGCTCACCGCGGCGAAGATCCCGTACACCGGCGGCTACCGCGTCGTGGACCCGTGGCGGGTGCAGGCCCTGATGGAGCACCTGCGGCCCGACCGGCTGGAGGTGTCGGACCGGCTGACGCTGCGCGGCATGGGCGCGTGGGCGAGCGAGCGCGGCATCCCGAACGTCGTGATCTCCCACGAGCGCCTCGACCGCCTGCTGCGGTTCGTGCTGCCCGAGAGCCCTGCCGTCCGGGGTGCCGACTGGGCGAACCGCCGCATGGCCGCCTCCTACGACACGGTCGTGTGCACGACGGCGTTCGCCCGCGAGGAGTTCGACCGCATCGGGGCGTCCAACGTCACGCAGGTGCCGCTCGGCGTCGACCTCGCCACGTTCACCCCGAGCCGCCACTCCGCGGATCTCCGCAGGGACCTGCTGGGCGGCAAGGAGAACCTGCTCGTCCACTGCGGCCGCCTGTCGCCGGAGAAGCACGTCGAACGCTCCGTCGACACGCTGGCGGAGCTGCACGAGCAGGGCCACTCCGCGCGCCTGGTGATCGCGGGCGACGGACCTCGCCGTTCGTCGCTGGAGAAGCGCGCCGCGGGGTTGCCGGTCACGTTCCTCGGCTTCGTGAAGTCGCGTTTGGACGTCGCCTCGCTGCTCGCCTCAGCCGACCTGTCGCTGGCGCCGGGCCCGCACGAGACGTTCGGCCTGGCCGCGCTGGAGGCGCTGGCGAGCGGAACGCCCGTCGTCGTCAGCCGCAACAGCGCGCTGAAGGAGATCGTCCAGCCGTCGTGCGGCGCGGCCGTGGACGACCACGCCCCGGCGTTCGCGGCGGCCGCCCAGCGCCTGCTGCGGTCAGGTTCGCGGGAGGCGGCGAGGGCGCGGGCGGAGGAGTACCCGTGGCACGCGGCGGTCGACGGCATGCTCACGGCGCTGAAGGTGCCCTGAAGATGATCTCAGCGATCCTGACTTAGTCTCTAGGACATGTCGCGTGCCGGCTTGGACAAGAACCCCCGCGAGGTCGCCGAGATGTTCGACGGCGTGGCCAAGGGCTACGACCGCACGAACTCGGTCATGACGCTGGGCTTCGACCGCCGCTGGCGGGAGTGGAGCCGCCGCGTGCTCGACGCCCGCCCCGGCGAGAAGGTCCTCGACCTCGCCGCCGGCACCGCGGTCTCGACCGTGGAGTACGCCGAGTCCGGCGCCTGGTGCGTCGCCGCGGACTTCTCCTTCGGCATGCTCGCCTCCGGCGCCCACCGCCGCGTCCCGAAGGTGGCGGCCGACGCGCTGCGCCTGCCCTTCAAGGACAACTCCTTCGACGCCGTCACGGTGTCCTTCGGCATCCGCAACTTCAGCGACACGGCCGCCGCCCTGCGCGAGATGGCCCGCGTGGTGAAGCCGGGCGGCCGCATGGTGATCTGCGAGGTCTCCACGCCGGTGTGGACGCCGTTCCGCTTCGTCTACATGCGCTACCTGCTCAAGCTGCTGCCGCTCATCGCCAGGTTCGTGTCGTCGAACCCGGTGGCGTACTCCTACCTGGCCGAGTCGATGGCGACGTGGCCGGACCAGCGCACGCTGGCCGAGCTCATCGCCAAGTCGGGCTGGGACGACGTGGCGTGGTTCAACCTGACCGGCGGGATGGTGGCGCTGCACCGCGCGACCAAGCCGAAGCCGAAGGCCGCAGAGGCCTGACCTGAGCGCCCGACCGCGTCACACTGGGTCGTGTGAACACGAACGACCTCGGTGAGAACCGCGGCAACGCCGTGCAGGCGGGGTACGTCGGTCACCTCACGGTGGGATCGGCGCCCGGCCAGCCGCCGGTGCCGCGCCAGCTGCCGTTCACGTCACCCGGCTTCGTCGGCCGCACCGAGCACCTCGCCACCCTCGACCTGCTGCTCACCGACACCGCCTCCACCGCGCTCGCGGCCGTGGTCGGCACCGCGGGCGTGGGAAAGACCTCGCTGGTCGTGCGCTGGGCACGGCAGGCACAACAGCACTTTCCCGGCGGCACCCTGTACGTGAACCTGCGCGGCTACGGCCCTGGTCAGCCCGCCGCCCCCGGCGAGGTGCTGGCCGACTTCCTCACCGCGCTCGGCATCCAGCCGGAACGGGTGCCGCCGCACCAGGACGCGCGTGCCGCGCTCTACCGGTCGCTGCTGGCCGACCGGCGCGTGCTGGTCGTGCTCGACAACGCCAACGGCGCCGGACAGCTGCG
>JASLAV010000580.1 GCA_030146905.1 Lentzea sp.
AGGCCGCCGTAGATGCTCCACAGCGTGCCGGTGGTGTTGAAGCGCCGCCAGAACAGCGTGTAGAGGATCGTCGACAGGTTGGCAGAGGCGGCCAGCGCCAGCGCCAGCGACACGAGGAACGCGACGTTCTGCCCGTTCGCCGCGATGCCGCCGAGGATCGACAGCGCACCGACGACCACGGCCGTCCAGCGCGCGACGCGGATCTCCCGGCGCGGTTCGACGTTGCCGCGCTTGATGACGTTCGCGTACACGTCGTGGGCGAACGAGGCGGAGGCCGCCAGCGTCAGACCCGCGACCACCGCGAGGATCGTGGCGAACGCCACGGCGGACACGATGCCCAGCAGGACGGCGCCACCGATGCGGAACGCCAGCAGCGGAGCGGCGGAGTTCTCGCCGCCCGGTGCCGCGGCGATCGTGTCGGTGCCGACCAGCGCCATCGCGCCGAAGCCGATGACCAGCGTGCAGAGGTAGAAGATGACCATCGTCCAGGTCGCCCACACGACCGAGCGACGGGCCTCCGCGGCGTTCGGCACCGTGTAGAAGCGCATCAGCACGTGCGGCAGCGACGCGATGCCCAGCACCAGCGACAGGGCGAGCGAGACGAAGTCCAGTTTGGACATCGCGCTGAAGCCGTACTTCGCGCCGGGGTCGAGGACGGCCGCACCGAGGTCGTTGTTCTCGGTGGCCTGCTGCATGATCGCCGACAGGCTGAAGCCGAACTTGCCCAGCAGGAAGACGGTCATCAGCGTCACGCAGAGCAGCAGCAGGACGGCCTTGATGATCTGCACCCAGGTCGTGCCCTTCATGCCGCCCACGAGCACGTAGAGCACCATGACCATGCCGACCACCGCGATCAGCAGCGCCTGTCCCCACTTCGAGGACACGTTGAGCAGCAACGCGACCAGGCCGCCGGCACCTGCCATCTGCGCGATCATGTAGAAGAACGAGATCACCAGGGTGGCGTTCGCCGCGGCGGCGCGGACGGGGCGCTGCCTCATCCGGAACGCCAGCACGTCGCCGACGGTGAAGCGGCCGGTGTTGCGCAGGCCCTCCGCGATCAGCAGCAGGCCGACGAGCCACGCGACGACCCAGCCGACCGAGTACAGGAAGCCGTCGTACCCGTGCGCCGCGATGCCGCCGGAGATGCCGAGGAACGACGCGGCGGACAGGAAGTCACCGGACAGCGCCACGCCGTTCTGGGCGCCGGTGAACGAGCTGCCCGCGGCGTAGTAGTCCGACGCCGTGACGTTGCGGCTGCTGACGCGGTAGACGATGTACAGGGTGATCAGGACGAACACCGCGAAGACGCTGAGGTTCAGCACCGGGTTGCCGGTGGTGGGCATGCCTTACTCCTCGATGCCCGTCTTTTCGGCGAGCAATGTGCGCTGCGGGTCCAGCCGTCGCTTTGCGTAACGGGCATAACCGAGCGTGATGATGATCGAAGTCACAAACTGACCCAGGCCCAGCAGGATGCCGAGGTTGATCACGCCGATCACCTTGGTGCTGACGAAGTCTTTCGCATACGCGGACAGCAGCACGAACGTCAGGTAGGACGAGAGGAAAAGGGCTGTCATCGGGAAGATGAACGTCGTCAGACTGCGCCGGAGAGCCCGGAATTCGTCGGTCTGCCGAATCGCCTCGAAGTTCGGTTTGCCGTTCGAATCGACGTACGACAAAGCCTCGGGGTCGTCGAACGACGCGAAACCCCGGATTTCCCGGTACTCCTGCAGCGTTTCGCCAGGCGACCGGATCGCCTTGGTCATGTGGCCCCTGCCCCTCGTGTGCGGCGCCCACTGTAGCGCCCTCATGTGTGCAGTCAACGTGCGCGCGTCTCCGGAAACGGTCCAAACCGGACCAAACCCGGACGGAAGTCGGGCACTCCATTCGTCTCAAATGGTATGTCCCGGCCGTTGTACTGCCGTGATGGAGCGAAGTTGCGTCGTGCGCAACACCAAGCGACAGGTCCAGGCCGTTGTCGCACGTGTGCACCTGGCCTAGGATCGTTCGGTCCGCGTTTTTGGTGACGGTTGGGGATAAAGTGGGGTTCTTAGCGCGCGAGCGTCAGGTCGCGCCTCCCGGATGGAACCGCTGGCTCGTTCCGCCCGCGGCACTGGCGATTCATCTCTCCATTGGCCAGGCATACGCCTGGAGCGTCTTCAAGACGCCGCTGGAGAAATCTCTCGGCATCACCGGAACGCAGTCCGCGCTGCCCTTCCAGCTCGGCATCGTGATGCTCGGGCTCTCCGCGGCCGTGCTCGGCACGACGGTGGAGCGCAGGGGTCCGCGCTGGGCCATGCTGATGTCGCTGCTCGCCTTCTGCTCCGGTCTGCTGATCTCGGCCGCGGGCGTGTGGGCCGGCCAGTACTGGGTCGTCGTGCTGGGCTACGGCCTCGTCGGCGGCATCGGTCTCGGCATCGGCTACATCTCGCCGGTGTCCACGCTGATCAAGTGGTTCCCCGACCGGCCAGGCATGGCGACCGGCATCGCGATCATGGGCTTCGGCGGCGGCGCGCTGATCGCCTCCCCGTGGTCGACCTCGATGCTGACGGCGTTCGGCAGCACCTCGACGTCGGGCATCGGCAAGGCGTTCCTGATCCACGGCATCGTCTACGCGGTCTTCATGAGCGTCGGCGTGCTGCTGATCCGCCTGCCCTCCCCGGAGTTCACACGGCAGAAGGCCGACCTGCTCAAGGACAAGCCGAAGTCCACCGTCTCCTTCAGCGTCTCCGCCAACAACGCGATCAAGACGCCGCAGTTCTGGCTGCTCTGGGTCGTGCTGTGCTTCAACGTCACCGCGGGCATCGGCATCCTGGAGAAG